>RFGQ01000421.1 GCA_003695865.1 Gemmatimonadota bacterium
ATCCGAAGGTGTAGCTGAGGTTCACCGAGAGGGAGTAGGTGAAGTCCGTCTCGAGGAGCCTGCGGCGCAGCAGCACCTCGTCGTCGCTCGCCCCCCGACGCGGAAGGTTGATCTGGTCGCGCACGCGCGACGCCGTGCCGAAGAAGCCGATCGACAGACCCCGTGACACGCGCAGGTTCAGGTTGCCGAAGACCGTCACACGGTTCTTGTCGATGTCGTCGAGGAAGTGCGACCCGGTGAGCGACAGTGAGGCGCCGCCCCAGGGCTGCCGCAGCCCCAGCGAGGCGGTGAGGCTCTGTTCGTAGAGCGTCTCCTCGGTCTTGAAGAAGATGGTCTCCTCGTCGTAGACCACCTGCGTGAGACCCACACGGTACTGGAACGTGAGCGAGCGCCGACTCGACTCGGAGTAGGGGAACACATTGAACTCGACGGCGGGCTGCACCGAGAGTCGCGAGTCGAAGTTCGAGAACGTCGACGACGTGAGCGAGGCGCGCCCGCCCACGCCCCATCGGGGACCCACGCTGCGTACGACGAGCAGGTCGGCTCCCAGCGAACGACTCACGCTCTTGAGCTTGTCGCCGCTCTCGAATTCGAACTCGTCTTCGGTATAGCTCGCGTTCGTGCCGATGTTGATCTTCCAGTCCTCGCTGGTGCGCGAGGCGGTGAAAAAGCCGTTGACGTTCTGCGAGTTCGTGCGCGACTGGCCACTCAGGCGGCCTCCGAGGCGGGCCGTGAACACCCAGAGGTCCCAGGGGTCGTCGGCCGGATCGGGCGCGGCGGCCGCGGGCCCTACCCCATCGCCCGGCGCCTCGTAGGTGACGTCCAACCGCTCGGCCACGGCGCGGTCGGTCAGGTAGGGCACGAGCCCCAGACGAAAGCGGCGGATGAGGCCCCGCCTCCGCTCGTCGTCCGTGTCGGTGCTCGACGAGGTGAAGCGCAGCGTGCGGTCGCGCCCCTCGAGCTCGCCCCTGCCGATGAACGCGATCTCGTAGGCGAACCCCGCGCCGGCTTCGGTCATCGAGACCAGCAGGTGCACGTCGGCGTCCTCGCGGATCCGCACCCAGTCGACCCACGGAATCTCGCGCCGGGTCAGGTCGAAGTCGCAGCCGAACGTCTGACAGTCGAAGAAGACGCGCAGGCGGTCGTCGCCCCCGGCCTCCTGCGCCGAGGCGGCGCCCACCCACATCAAGCACAGGGTCGCCGCAAGGGCCGCAACGCGTGCGGCGCGCAGGGGTCCTCCGGTCGGTCCTCGCATCCCCACCACCTTTCTCCTGGGTGTTCGGCGCCGGGGGGCGGGCCTGGTCGGTCACTGCGAGGGTACCCTACGACCGCCTCTGGGCAGGCTTTCGGCCTCCCCCGGGGTGAGTGGAACCGGCTGGCCGGAGCCGGAGCGCCCCGGGCGCGGCGCCCGCCGGTCCGGACGATGAGATCCCGCGGGGCCCCGCAGCGTTGCCCCTCCGGCGGCACCGCTCAGGCCAGGGCCTGCGGCGGCACCTCGCGCAGGCCCACGCGGCCCAGGATACGCTCGGCGTGCGGCGGCACGTCGGCCAGCCGCCAGGTGACGCCCGCCGCCTCTGCCTTCTCGGCGAGGTCGCGCAGCAGCAGCGCACCGCTCAGGTCGATGCGCCCGAGCCCGTTCAGATGCACCACCACCTCGGAGG
>RFGQ01000422.1 GCA_003695865.1 Gemmatimonadota bacterium
AGGGCCACCTTCAGCGCGCCTCTCCGTGCCGAGATCTGCTCGGCGGCGAGCGCCTCGCGACCGAGCTCGGCGCACCAGTACGGAGTGAGCGTTGTGTGCGCCGCACCCGTCACGGGGTCTTCGTCGATGCCCGCCCAGGGCGCGAACACCCGCGACGCGAAGTCCACGCCGGAGCGATCCGACGGCGCGGTGACCGAGAGGATCACGGCGAGGGGCCCGAGGTCAAAGCCGCGCAGTGCGGCGAAGTCGGGGCGGGTGTCGAGCACCGCCCGCTCGTCGGCGGCCCGCACGATCCAGCTTCGCTGCCCCCGGTGCACCGACACGGGCGCGGGGCATCCCACGGCTTCGAGCAGACCGGTCGGCGGCTCCACCTCCGCCGGGGGATCGGCCGGAAAGTCGAGGGTGAGCGCCCCGTCGGAATCGGCCTCGACACGCAGCTCACCGCTGCGCGTGGCGAAGCGCAGCGGAAAGGGTCCATCCCCTGCTTCGCGCAGCGCGTGGGCGGCGGCGAGCGTGGCGTGGCCGCAGAGCGGCACCTCGCACTCGGGCGTGAACCAGCGGAGGCGTCGCACGCCGTGCTCGTCGGGCGGAGCCACGAACGCCGTCTCGGACAGGTTCATCTCGTTCGCGATCGCCTGCATGAGTTCCTCGGAAAGCGGCTCGGCGAGCAGGTAGACCGCGGCCGGGTTACCGCCGAAGGGCCGCGACGTGAACGCATCGACCTGCGTGAAGGGGAGGCATCGCATGGCGTGGATTCGTCCGGGGTGGGGCGAGCCACCTCGCCGAGGATGACCCGCGCGCGTGATCCGGGCCGGCCCGCGTGGGATGGGCCGCCGCACGAAGCGACCGCCTAGTCCGGCACGCCGTCGAAGAAGTCGACCAGCCCGGTGTCCAGGGAGTACTCCGCACCGACCACGAGGAGCCCCTCGTCGGCGATCAGGCGCTCGAGGATCGCCGAGCCGTGGCGCAGATGGTCGGCCGAGGCCCGCACGTTCGCCCGCACCGCCGCCTGGGTGAGGCGCTCGGGGTCGGCCGCGAGGTCCGTCTCGAGCAGCCCTTCCACCGCCGGACGGATGCGTTCGACGATCGCGCGCAGGTTGGGCGAGCCGGCACCGGCGGGGCGCGTGAGTTCGTCGAGCGTGGCCTGTACGGCACCACAGCGCGAGTGGCCCAGCACGACCACGAGCCGCGTGCCGAACCGCTCGGCGGCGAACTCGACGCTGCCCACCTGGGAGGGTGCCACCACGTTGCCCGCCACCCGAATGACGAACAGATCGCCCAGCCCCTGATCGAACACCAGCTCGGCCGGCACCCGCGAGTCGGAGCAGCCCAGGATCACGGCGAAGGGGCTCTGCCCCTCGCGCAACGCGTGGCGGCGCTCGGCCCCCGACGCCTCGGGCGCTACCTCGAGAGATCCCCGCGCAAATCGCTCGTTCCCTTCGCGTAACCGCGCCAGCGCCTCGGTCGCTGCGCTCACTCGCGCTCTCCTTCCGGCCCGCCCGGCCGGTCCGTCGTGGGTTCGTCGCGTCGCCTCGCGAGCACCGTCAGGTGACCCAGCGACGACGCGTCCGAGATCTCCCAGTGCTCCACCTCGAGGCCGGCCCAGTCCAGCAGGCGGAGCGTATGACGCGGTTCGAAGCCGCTGTAGAAGAAGGTCTCACCAAGCATCGGCGCCCGGAAGCCGGGATGGTCGCTGCCGCCGAAGGACGCGAGCAGACGCCCCTCGGGCTCGAGCCAAGCCGCGATGCGTCGCAGCATCTGCGGATGCTGATCGCGCGGCAGATGGAAGAGCGAATCCCAGGCGACCACGGCCTGGAAGCGACCCTCGAGACGGACCGAGCGCATGTCTCCGGTCAGGAAGCGAGCCTCGGGCACCGTACTCCGGGCCAGCGAGATCAGGGCCGGGCTGGCGTCGACTCCCAGCACCGTGAAGCCGCGTTCGCTCAGCCAGGCGGCCACGGGCTCGCCGCAGCCGCACCCCAGATCGAGCACGCGCGCGCCGGGCGCCAGGCCCTCGACGAACGAGGGCAACCGCCCCACGGGCTCACCGGTGCCCTCCTGCCGAGCCGCCCGCCAGGCCAGGGCGATGCGCCCGTAGGCGGCGACCGTCTCGAGCGCCGGATCGGCACCCGGCGGGCGGGACGGCACGTTCACGCCAGCTCGGCGGGCGGAGGGGCCGCGAGGTCGGCGCCGCAGCGACTGCAGAACCGCGCGTCGGCTTCGGCGGGCTCGTGCGCGCACTCCGGACAGGCCCGCGGCGGCGAGGTGCGGCTCCGAACACGGGTCGCGTAGGTGATCTCGGCGGTCACGATGCCGGTCGGCACCGCGATGATCGCATACCCGAGGATCATCACGAACGCGGCCAACGACTGACCCAGCGGCGTCACCGGCGTGATGTCTCCGAAGCCCACGGTCGTGAGGGTCACGACGGCCCAATACACGCCCCGGGGAATCGAGTCGAAGCCCGAGGGCGGGCCCTCGACCAGGTACATCACCGACCCCACGATCACCACGATGTTGAGCACCGTGAACATGAAGACGGCGATCTTGTAGCGGCTCGCCCAGAGCGCCTCGCCCAGTACGCGCGACTCGCGTACGAGGTGCACGAACTTCATCACCCGGAAGACGCGGAGCACCCGCAGGATGCGCACGACGAGCAGGTATTCGCCGCCCGGCAGCAGCAGGGAAAGGTAGGTCGGCACGACGGCCGCCAGATCGACCAGACCGAAAAAGCTCAGCGCGTAGCGCCTGGGGTGCTTCACGATCAGCAGGCGCAGGACGTACTCGATCGTGAACAGCACCGTGAAGGCCCACTCGAGCGCCGTGAGCGTGCCCCCGTGGCGCGCCTGGTAGGACGGGATGCTGTCGAGCATCACCACGATCACGCTCAGCAGGATCGCGGCCATCAGAGCGACGTCGAACGCGCGCCCCGCGCGGGTGGTGTGCCCGAACACGATCTCGTAGGCGCGCGCACGCCAGCCGCCCGAGGGGTGGGGCGGCACGTCTCCGAGCATGACGTCGAGGAACGACATGGATCAGGGTCCGGGCTGCGGGGGAGACGACCGAGGCGACGACCGTGGTGACGACCGGGTCACCGATGACCGCCAGCATGGGCCCGGGGGTTGCGGGTGGCAAGGTGGGAGGGTGCGGCCCGGCTTGCGCGCCTCCTCGGCGAGCCGTCTTATCTGCCCCCACGGTCGATCACGGACCTCGGCGACGACGACGCGGCAAGGCCCCGACGGCGCGAGGATCCTGAGCCACGGCGGGACCCCATGGGCGAATGGTTCAAGGGCGGAAAGTGGACGCCTGCTCCGGGCTCCGGCCCGAACGGAGCGGGCGAGGAACAGGTCGGCCTCGTCGATCCGTCGCCCGTGTTCTGGCGAGAGCTCTACTTCCCCCGCGTTGTCAGCTGCATCACGATCACGGCGCGCGGTGCAACGGGTCGGCTCTGTGGCATTCACGTCACCCAGGCGACCGAGCCGGTCAAGGCACAGCGCCTCCTCGATCGCCTCAAGGAGCGGATGGACAAGGTCCAGATCACGGCGATCTACGTCGTCGGAGGACTGTGGCTGCTCGGGAGCGGGAGGGCGTCCGGGTGGCTGGGGACCTTCCGCTCCGCCGGTGACCTGTCGGACGCGGTCGTGACCAGCCTCGGGGCGAGTGGTGCGGCCCGGCACTGCCATGGCCACCCCGAGGGGGCCCAGATGGACTACCTGGCGGCCACGGGCTACGGCCAGGTCGTCTGGTTCCACAGCCCCGCTGGGAGAGGGGTCTGGACCAAGTTCCATCCCGGGCCGTGTCCGTCCGGGTCCCGCCGACGTTGGTTCCGCGGACGGTTCAGATCCTGAGCACGGCCCGGCCGGCGCGGGCGTGGAGGCTTCGGCACGGGTGCCTCGCCCCGAGCGCGGAGGACCCCACACGGCGGCCCCACTCCACCCCGTGTCTCCCCGACCCTTGACCCTGGACCCCGCTCCAAGGTTTACCTTGTCGATGGGCCCGGGACCCCGCCGGACGAGAGGGAGGCGAACCATGGATCGGCTCAAGGCACTCACCGCAGCCTTCACGGCACTCGGCCTCGCCCTGACCGCGCCCGACGCGGCGGCGGCCCAACAGGCCGGGCGTGGCCGGGGGGCTCACGGAACCCATGCGCCGCCCGAGCGCAGCACCGAGGCCCCGGGCATCGTACTGCGGGTCGACGGAATGTCGTGCCCCTTCTGCGCCTACGGGCTCGAGAAACGGCTGCGCGAGCTTCCCGAGGTCTCGGCCGTCGAGATTCGGATCAGCGACGGCGTGGTTCGCATCAGCACGAAGCCGGGCCACTCGCTTGGTGACGCGGCCCTCGAAGATGCAGTGCGGAAGGCGGGCTTCAGCGTGCGCGAAATCCGCCGCATCGAGGGATGACACGAAGGATCCTGGGGTCCCTCTGCGCCTGCGCCGTGGCGTCGGCGCTGCCCGCTTCCGCCTCGCACGCACACGCCCAGGGGCTGCCGTTTCACACGCCCTCGGCACTCACGACCTCGTTCGAACAACGGGGCGTCCGGGCTGTGACGACCCTCGGTAGAACCGGCGCCGTGCGCGCGTGGACGACGCGTCTTACGGTCCTCCCCTGGGCACCCAGCGCCAGGTTCACGACGAGCGTCTCGCTTCCGATCACGCGCAAGAGGCTCGACGGCGATCCGGGCCGCCCCCGCACGATCTCGGGGCTGGGCGACCTCAGCCTGTCGGGGAAGTGGGCCGTCTTCGTTCGCAACCGCCCCGGCGGTACGAGCCGCGTCGCGGTGATCGGGTCGGTGCGCCTCCCTACGGGTTCCACCGACGCCGTCGACGACGGGGGGCGGACGCTTCCGCGCCCTCTCCAGCCCGGCGCCGGAAGTCCCGCCCTGTCGGGATGGCTCACGGGCACCCTCATCCGTGACCGCTGGGGTGTGACGGCCGCGTTCGGGCCCGAGTGGGCCACCGACAACGGCAGTTTCGATCCCGGGGTGACCCTTCGCTACGGTCTGGCGCTCGGAGTGCGCTTCCCGGCTCACGTCGCCGACATCCGCACGCGCACGGTCCAGGTCTATCTCGAGTGGAACGGCACTCAGCGAACACGGAGCCGTGAAGCCGGGCTCGTGCTCGCCGACACCGGCGGGCACCTCGCCTTCGTGAGCCCCGGAGTGCAGTGGGTTCTCCTCCCCCGACTGCTTGTGGAAGCCAGCGTACAGGTGCCGGTGCTGCGTCGTCTGCACGGGAATCAACCCGACCCGCAAGCTCGTTCGTCTTTCGGATTACGCTACCTCTTCTGAGTGAGGACGCGCACCATGACCCGACGCGTGCTCTCCGCTCTCTCCGTCGCCGTGCTCGCGATCGGCGCCGCCCTGTACGGCCCCGGCCTTGCAAGGCGGCCCACGCTCCACTTCACGCCCGACGGCGCCTTCGGCGATGATCTCTTACGCGAGCCCATCGGCATCGTCCATCGCGCAGGCAGACTCTACGTGTCCGACGCCGGGGCCGATCGCATCGTCGTCTTCGATACAACGGGCTCGGTCGCGCAGATCTGGTGCGACTCCGCGCTCGCCGGTCGGCCGATGCACCTCGGCCTCACCGCGGACGGAGGCGTGCTGGTACCTCTCTACCTGCGCGATCGGGTCGACATCTTCGCAGCCGACGGCGAGCCACGCGCGCGGATCGGTGGCGAATCGGGAGCCGCCCCGGGCCGGATGGACGCGCCCGCCGGGGCGGCGGAACTGAACGGACGGCTCTACATCGCCGACTTCTACAACCATCGCATCGACGTGCTCCAAGGCGACGCACCCGGGGTACTCGGAGCCCCGGGGCGGGTGCTGGGCGGCCGCCTCCACTACCCGACCGACGTGGCCGCCGACGACTCTCTGCTTTACGTCGCCGACGCGTACAACCACCGGATTCAGGTCTTTCGTCAGGACGGGACGCTGGTCCGCCGGTGGGGTGGCCCCTTCGGGTTCGGGGGGCGCGGCGGGCTACCCGGATGGTTCCGCGTCGCCACCGGTATCGAGGTAGCGGACGGGCGTGTGTACGTGGCGGACTTCGAGAACGACCGCGTGCAGGTGTTCACCCCCGCAGGGCGCTACCTGGGCCGCATCGAGGCGGACCTGAAACACCCGACCGACGTGGCGGTCGGCGCCGACGGTGCCGTCTACGTAGTCGACTTCGGAAACCACCGCATCGTGCGTTTCAGGACGCGTTAGCCGTCGCGACCCTGCCCTGAGTCTCGGCCGCCGCGAGACCGAAGGGTCTCATCCCCGCCCGTTTGTGGCCTCGGGGCCCCTCGACCCCGCTCACGATCCTCGGGGAGTGCTTCGATGACTGCGCACGTGCGTCCGGCGGAAGGCGGGGCCTGATCGAGTTGTTCGAGCGTGCGGCGCAGCGTCGTGCGCAGGCTTCTGAGCTCTCGCATACGGGCCTCGACGTCGCGCAGGTGCCCTTCCAACAGGGTGCGAACATGCGTGCAGGGAGCACGCCCTCCGGACGCGATCTCGAACACCTCGCGCACCTCCGAGAGCCGCAGTCCCAGCGCCTTGGCCTTCCGGATGAAGCGCACCCGCTCGACCGCGCCCGAGTCGTACTGCCGGTAACCGGAGGAGCTCCTGCGGGGCGGCGGCAGGACACCCTCTCGCTCGTAATAACGAATGGCGTCGGGAGAAACGCCCGCTCGCGCCGCAAGCTCACCGATCCGCATGAGGTTGCGCTTCATCGCTGTGACCTCCTTCCCGCCCGCAGTACCCCCCACGAGCCTGCGCGCTCCAACGCGGCCCCGAGACGGGACTCTCCACCTTGAAGTGAGAAGTCCGCCACGATCCCTCCCGACCGCTGTCCTATGCTTCGCCGTCCTCGGCCACTCATAGTGTGAGGTGGACGAGGACGGACGCGCAGACGGGAGAGCGCCCGCTGAGGACGAGACTCGAGCGGCATCACGCCGACGCATGGGGCTGGGCGCTGCACTGCTGCGCCGGCGAGCGGCACGCGGCCGAAGAGGTGCTCCAGGATGCCTACCTGCGGATCCTGGAGGGCCGGGCCCGCTTCGGCGGGGGCTCGGGCTTCCGCACCTGGCTGTTCGGCGTGATCCGCAACGTCGCCCGCGAGCACCGGCGGCGGGCGCTTCGGGAGGCGAGCCGGCTCGTCGGCGATGTGCCCCCCGACGCGCCCGCCGGCGGCGCCAGCCCTCACGACGCCGCGGAGCGGCGCGTGCTGGCCGCCCGTCTGCGAAACGCCCTCGACCGCCTCCCCGAGCGACAGCGCGACGTGCTGCACCTGGTGTTCTACCAGGGGCTCACCGTCGCCGAAGCCGCCGAAGTGCTGGGGGTGGGCGTGGGCACCGCGCGCACGCACTACGCCCGCGCCAAGGACGCGATGCGGAAGGAGCTGGAGCCTCAATGGAGCGAATGAACGACGACCGGGAACGCATGCTGCGAGAAGCCTTCGCGGCCCAGAAGGCCGAAGACGCAGCGGGCGCACCCGACTTCGGGGCGCTCATCGAGGCCGCGGCGGAGCGGCGCTCCGGCGCGCGCTTCGATCGGCCCTCCGGCGCATCGAGGGTACCCGGGCGGCCGCGACGGTTCGCCCGGCTGGCCCTCGCGGCGGCCGCGGGGATCGTGCTCCTGCTGGTGCTGCGCCGCGTCGAAGCGGACAGGAGCTTCGAAGCCACGCTCCGTCACGCCGCGATCGAAACGCAACTCGGCACCTGGCGCGCGCCCAGCGACGCGCTGCTCGACTTTCCGGGACGCGACTACTACCACGCCCTGCCGCGCGTGGTCGACCCGGAAGGACTGCTGGGAAGCGGCGCCTGAATGCCGGCCGCCACGGGACCGTGGGCCGAAGAGTACGAAAGACCACACACGCGAAGACGACACGGGAGGGGATCCATGGAAGCGATTTCAGGAACCACGAGACGCCGCGGGAGGGGGCCCTGCGGCCGGCCGGCGCGGCGCGCCCTGCTTGCCGCCGCGCTCCTCTGCGCGGCCCTGCCGGGGACGCTGCACGCCCAGGAGGCCCCGGCCGCACCACCCGCCGACGACCCCATCGCGCGCTGGCTCTACCCGCCCGACCTGATCATGCGCTTCAACCGCGACCTGGGGCTCACTCCGGACCAGCGCGAGGCCATCACCGGGGCAATCGAGGAGCTTCAGGCGTCTCTCGTCGACATCCAGTGGCGCCTCATGGAGGCCAGCCGTGCCCTCGAAGACGTCCTGCGTGAACCCCGTGTCGACGAAGAGGCCGCGCAGGCGGCCATGGCCGAGGTGACCGGCGTGGAGAACGAGGTCAAGCAGGCCCACCTGCGCGCCCTGGTGCGCATCAAGAACGCCCTCACCGAGGAACAGCAGGCCCGGCTCGACGACCTGCGCCGCCGCGGACGCGACCGCGACGACGCCGCTCCGGGGCCGGCGCCGCTTCCTACCAACGAAGGAGGTCTCCGATGATCCGCCGATCCGAAAGCGGCCGTCTGCTGGCCGCCGCCCTCGCCGCGGCCGCCCTCGCCGCGTGCGCCGACGACGGCACGCGTACGCTCTCCGAGCCCTTCGATCCTGCGGCAGTTCAGGCCGATCAGCGGGCGCTGGAGCAGGTGCTCTCGAGCGACGCGTTGGCTGCCTTCGAGGCGCTCGGCCTGCGCGTCGAGCGTGAGCGTCCGCTGCGGGTGGTGGGCGCGGCGGGGGTGCCCGTCATCTCGGACGAGTCCCGGGGCGTGACGTTCGTCTACGACCCCGTCCAGGATCGCTACGTGCCCGACGCCGGGCGAGCCGGCGCGCCCGAGACCGGCGTACGCTTCATCCTCTACGATGTCGACGCGGCAAGCGGCCGGCCCGATGTGACCCGCGAGGTGGGGCACGCAGACCTGATCGACGAAGGCGACGACACCCCCGACGGACCGGCCCTCCGCTTCGTCGTCACGCACACGGGCGAGGTCGTTCTCGACTACGCGGTCGCGGCGAGCGGCGGCGAGGACGCGGGATCGGTGGCCATCGACGGGACGTTGGGCGCCGGCGTCGACCGGCTCGACTTCGACATCGACCTGGAGGGGCGGCGCGAGGCCGGCCGCGAGAGCGCCGACCTGGCCTTCGCGCTCGAGATGCCCGAGCGCGACTTCGCCGCGGTCGCGCGTGTGGCGAACGTGCACGATACGGGCGAGGACACCGGCGAGGTGGTCCTGACCGTGCGCTACGACGGCGTGACGTTCGGCGTGGAGCTGAACGGCAGCCGCTCCCTGCTGGAGGGCACGTTCTCGGTGGACGGCGAGCCCTTCGCCGTCGTGTCGGGCGACCCGGCCGACCCGGCCATCACGCGCCCCGACGGCAGCCCGCTCGAGCCCGAGCAGGTCCGGGCGCTCGTGGGCGTGCTGCAGCTTCAAGAGCACGCGTTCCGGCTGCTCGGCGACCTGATGCGTCCGGCGGGCGACATCATCCATCTGGGCATCGTGCTGTAGGCCGCCCGGCGCCGACCGTCCACCGAGCGGGCGGGGGGCCGCAGGCCCTCCGCC
>RFGQ01000423.1 GCA_003695865.1 Gemmatimonadota bacterium
CCGTCCGCCATCCCGAGCGTCCGGCCGGTGAGGTGCTCGGGCAGAGCCCCCTGGCCGGCCAGCTCGCGATGCCCGGCGACTCGGCCTGGCTCGTGGTGAGCCTGGGACCCGAGCAGCGGCCGGTGCCCGACGTGCTCCGCCTGCGGGCCGACTGGGCGCGCACGGTGCTCGAGGCCTCGGGGTTCGCCGTCGAGGTGGACTCCGTCGAGGCCGAATTGCCGCGCGGGCGCGTGGCGGCGGTCGATCCGGAGCCCGGCACGGCGGTGTCCATTCCGGGGCGGGTTCGGCTCGAAGTGAGCAGCGGTCCGGCGCTCATCGCGGTGCCCCTGCTGCTGGGCCTGGAACAGGCGGAGGCCGAAGCCTTGATCGATTCCCTCGGCCTCGTAGTCTCTGAAGTGACGACGCGATTCCGGTTCGGGCGCGACCAGGGGCGGGTGGTGGAGCAGGACCCGCCGCCCGACAGTCTGGTGGCGCCCGGCAGCCCCGTGCGCCTGGTCGTGGGCCGCAGGCGGCGCGGACGGGGTCCACGATAGGAACTCTGGGGGGCGCGGCCGGTACAGGGTCGAGGCCTTCGAGGTGACCGAGAAATAGCATGGAATCGACACGTCCGGAACGTCCGCGGCCGTCCCGCCTACCCTACCTTTTCGCGCTCGTGGTGCTGTCGGGCGTGGTGGGCTTCGCATGGGTCGCTCGCGAGCACTTCCAGCCCATCGTCGCGGGCTCGGAGGCACCGGACTTCTCCGTCGTGGACGAAGAGGGGCGGATCCACACGCTCGACGACTTCCGCGGCAAGGTCGTGATCGTGAACGTGTGGGCCACCTGGTGCCCGCCCTGCGTCGAAGAGATGCCGTCGCTCGACGCGCTCTACAAGGAGTTCGAAGGGACCGACCTGGAACTCGTGGCCATCAGCGTCGACGCGCCTCCCGGCAAGGCCGACGCGGCCGGCAAGGTGGGGGGCGACCCGTGGGCGTTCGCGCGTGAGCTGGGGGTTTCCTTCCCGATCTACTGGGACCGCGAACGGCGCGTGGAGCGCGCCTACCAGACCACGGGGGTGCCCGAGTCGTTCGTGATCGGGCGCGACGGCATCATCTACAAGAAGGTCGCCGGCGCCACCGTCTGGGACCACGACCGGTACCGCGAACTCATCGAGCGCCTGCTCGCCTCGTGACGGCCCGTCGGATTCTCCGGCGCGTCGCCCACAACGGGCGCCTGAAAGCCGCCGCCCTCGGGCTGGCGGTGTTTCTATGGGCGCTCATGCGCCTCGAAGTGCCGGCTCAGGACGCGGTTTCGCTGCCCGTACAGGTGCGCGTCACCGATCCCGGCTTCACGGCCTTCGGCGAGCCGAGCCCCGCCACGGTCGACGTGCTGGTGAGCGGTCCTGTGGGAGAGCTTTCGCGGCTGCGCTGGGGCGATGCTGCGGTCGTGGTGGCGGTCGAGGACGGCTCGGTGGGCGACATCGTGGTGCCGCTCAGGCCGTCTCACCTGGTGCTCGCGGACGGCGGGGCCGGAGGGGTGGTCGTCGAGGGGTTCAGGCCGCCCTCCGTGCGGGTCCACCTGGCCCGCGTGGCCACGGCCAGCGTGCCGCTGCGCCTGGCGCTGCGCGGCCGCCTGCCCGAGCATCTGGCGCTCGGACGGCCGCCGTCGCTCAGTCCCGCCGTCGTGCGGGTGACCGGACCCGCGGCGATCGTCGAAGCGCTCGACTCGCTCGACATCGTGGCCCCCGACCTGGGCGAGGTCACGCTCGAGGGCACGCTCGTGGCCGCCGTCGACACGGCGGGTCTGGCCGGCGTCTCGATCGAACCCGACTCCGTGCTCGTGCGGGTGCCGGTCGAGGAAGCGGTCGAGCGGGTCGTGTCGTCGGTGCCCGTGCGCACGCCCAGCGGCCACCTGGCGGTCGAGCCCGCCACCGTCGACGTGCGGGTGCGCGGCGCGCGCAGTCGGGTCGAAAGCCTCGACCCCACGCGCCTGGCCGCGCTCGTGGTGCTCGAGGCGCTCACCGGCGCGGACGGGGACTCGCCGGTCCGCGTGCCGCTGATCGTGACGGGTGTCCCGCCGGTGCTTTCGGCGCAGCCGCTCGTCGACTCGGTGCTCGTGCGCAGGATCGGTCCGTCGTGAGCGCCGGCCTGATCCTGGGGCTCGAGACGAGCTGTGACGAGACATCGGCGGCGCTGCTCGACGCCGACAACCGCATCGTGGGGCACGTGATCCACTCGCAGGACGTGCACGAGGTCTACGGCGGCGTCGTGCCCGAGCTGGCGGCGCGGGCGCACCTCCAGAAGGTCGACGCGGTCGTCGATGCCACGCTCCGCCAGGCGGATGCGGCGCTCCCCGATGTGGACGCCATCGCGGTGACCGCGGGCCCCGGCCTCATCGGTGCGCTGCTGGTGGGGCTGACATGGGCCAAGGGGGTGGCGTATGCCCTCGACGTGCCCCTGGTGGCCGTGCACCACATGGAGGCACACCTGTTCGCCGCCGCCCTCGAAGATCCTTCGGCGCACCCGCCCTTCGTGGCGCTGCTGGTATCGGGGGGGCACACCCTGCTGCTGTGGGTGCCCGAGTGGGGCACGTACCACCTGCTGGGGCGCACGCGGGACGACGCCGCGGGCGAGGCGTTCGACAAGGTGGCGAAGCTGCTCGGGCTGCCCTATCCGGGCGGGCCCGCCATCCAGCGGACCGCCGCCGAGGGCGACCCCGGCCGTCACCGGCTCCCCCGGCCCATGCTGCGCCGCGATCAGCGGCCCGGCGAGCCCGACTACTTCGACGTGTCGTTCAGCGGGCTCAAGACGGCGGTGGTGACGCTGGTCGAAAGTCTCGAGCGGGACGGCCGACTCGACGAGGAGCGCGCTCACGTGGCGGCGTCGTTCCAGGAGGCCGTCGTCGACGTGCTCGCCTCGAAGACGATGCGGGCCGTCGAGCTCACCGGCTGCCGGCGCGTGCTGGTGGGCGGCGGTGTGTCGGCCAACGCGCGCCTGCGCGAAGAGCTCGCGGCGCGGCTGGGCGCCGAGGGGGAACTGCTGCGGGCGACGCCGCGGTTGTCTCTCGACAACGGCGCCATGGTGGCGCGGGCCGGCCGCTTCCGGCTGGAGCGGGGTGAGGCCTCCGCCCTGGACGCGTCGGCCGACCCCAACCTACCGTTTCCCGGTCTGATCGAGGGCCTTCCGACCGGACGGCGTTGAGCGAGCAAAGGAGCGAACAGCGGTGCATCCGATCTTCTTCCGACTCCCCGAGTGGTTCCCCTTCCTGGGTGGCGAGCCCATCACCTCGTTCGGGGTGTTCATGTTCTTCGCCTTCATGACGGGGGGCGTGCTCCTCAGGGCCGAGATGGGCCGGGTGGGGCTCGACCGCGAACGCGCCTGGGACATCCTCTTCATGGGCGTGGTGGGCGGCATCGTGGGCGCCAAGGTCTACTACGTGCTGCTCAACTGGCCCGACACGGTGCGGGACCCCCTCGGCATGCTCCTCTCGCGCGGTGGGATGGTCTGGTACGGAGGCTTCATCGGGGCCACCCTGCTCATTCTGTGGGAGATCCGCAGGCGCAAGCTGCCGCTGCCGTTGATGGCCGAGATCACGGCCGCGCCGCTGGCCATCGCCTACGCGGTCGGCCGCATGGGATGCTTCATGGTGGGCGACGACTACGGCCGGCCCACCGACAGCTGGGTGGGCATCCGCTTTCCCTCGGGCACGCCGCCCACCCGCGTCGACGCGCTCGAGCAGCACTTCGGGATCACGGTCGACCCGGCCCTGGTCGAGAAGTACGGGCAGGTCGTGCCGGTGCATCCCACGCAGCTCTACGAGATCGGCCTCTCGACGCTCATCTTCTTCATCCTGTGGCGGCTCCGCGGTCATAAGCACGGCGTTGGGTGGCTGTGGTTCCTGTGGATGGTCCTCGCCGGGGCCGAACGGTTCCTGGTCGAGTTCGTTCGCGTGAAGGACGACCGCTTCCTGGGTCCGCTCACGCTCGCGCAGCTCATCAGCCTGATGTTGATCGGCGGCGGCCTGTACGGGATGTGGCGGATGCGCGCCCGGGCGGAGGGCGCTGCGGCCTGATCGCACGCTCATGCTGACCCTCTTCCAGGCATCGGACCTGCACTTCGGGTCGCCCCACGACCCGGTCGCCGCCGCGGCGCTGGCCCGGGCCATCGAGGACGCCGAGCCCGACGTGCTCGTGCTGGCCGGCGACTTCACGCAGCGCGCCAAGGTGCGCGAGTACGAACAGGCGCGCGCGTTCCTCGACGCGTTGCCCGACGTACCCACGGTCGTCACGCCCGGCAATCACGACGTGCCGCTCTATCGGGTGGCCGAGCGTCTGCTGCACCCGCTGCGCAACTACCGGCGCTACATCAGCGAGGCGCTCGATACGGTGACCGAGGTGCCGGGCGCCATGTTTGTGGCGCTCGACTCGACGGCGCCACATCGTGCCATCGTGAACGGGCGCGTCGACGGGGCTCAGCTCGCGTTCGCGGCACGGAACTTCCAGCGTGCGGACCCCGAGGCGCTGCGGGTCGTGGTGCTGCACCATCACCTGGCCGGCGCGCCCGACTACGAGCGCGACTCGCCGTTGCCCGGCGCCCGGCGACTGCTCGACCGCATGCGCGAGATGGGCGTGGAGTTGGTGCTCGGCGGACACCTGCACCGCGGCTTCGTGGCCCGTTCCGCCGACGTGTGTCCCGACCACCGCAACGGGGGCGAGGTGCTGATCGCGCACAGCGGCACCGCCTGCTCCACGCGGGGGCGGGCTCGCGAGAAGGGGCGTATGAGCGTGAACCTGATCCGCGTGGAGGACGAGCGCATCGTCGTCGAGCAGCGCCTGCTCGACGACGCACGCGAGCGCTACCGGCCCACGTGGACCTACGTGTGGCCGCGCGCCCTGGGGCCGGCGGCGGGCCGGCGCGGCGCTCGTCGTTCGTCTGCGGTCGAGGAGCCGGCGTGAAGTGCGGCGGCCTCCGCCGGTCGTGCGGCGGCCGGCGGCTCGGGCACCTGCTCGCGACCGCAGCGTGCGCGGCTGCGCTCGTGGCGTCGACGGCGGAGGCGCTCCGCGCGCAGGACGTGGGTACGCCGCCCCGCCTGGCCGACCTCGACTTCGTGGGCAACCGCACCTTTCCCGACGACTCGCTCGCCGTGGCGATCGTGAACCGCGCCTCGCGCTGCCGCTCGTTCGTGCTCGCGCCCTTCTGCTGGGTCGGCCTGGGGTTCGCGCGCGACGAGCGCGAGCTCAGGGAGCGCGACCTTGCGGGCGACATCGCCCGGCTGCTCGTCTACTACGCGGCGCGCGGCTTCCGCGAGGCGCGGGTCGACACCGTGGTGGACCGCTCGCGGCCGCACGAGGTACGGGTGCGCTTCGTGATCGAGGAAGGGCGCCCCGTGCGGGTCGACTCCATCCGCTTCGTCGACGCGGAACCGCTCGAGCGCATGGGGCTGCTCGGCGGTCTGCCGCTGCGGCGCGGCGGCCGCCTGTCGCGCATCCTGCTCAACGCGACACGCGACACGCTCGCCACCCGCCTGCGCGACCGCGGATACCCGCGCGCCGAGGTGTTCATCCGCTCCGATATCCCGGCCGAATCGCCCTACTCCGCGCGCGTCACCTTCGACGTGGACGCGGGGCCCTACGCCCGGTTCGGGCCGGTCACGCTCGTCGGCAACGTGCGGCTCACCGACGACGTGATTCTGCGGCAGCTCCCCTTCGAGCAAGGGGATGAATACTCGCGCGCGCTCATCCTCGAGGGGCAGCGCAACCTGTACGGCGTCGGGCTCGTGACGTACGCGCAGATCTCCGAACCGGAGGTCGTGGACTCGATCGTCCCGCTCACGGTCACGATCACGGAGGGCGACGTGCATCGGGTGCGCACGGGCCTGGGGATGAGCACGTTCGACTGCGGGAATGCCGAGGGCCGCTGGGAGAGCCGCAACCTGTTCGGCGGCGCCCGCCGCCTGCAGGTGCGGGCACGCCTCTCGAACGTCTTCGCAGACGGGCTCTCGGGCTCGGTTTGCAATCAGGCGGGCGTGGGCCCGTTCGGGGGGCTCAACTGGCTCGTCTCGGCCGACTTCGCCCAGCCCTGGGTCTACTCGCGGAACACCTCGCTGACGGTCGGCGTGTTCGGCGAGCGGCAGAGCCTGCAGGACGTGTTCGTGCGCAGAGCGGTGGGCGTGGACGTGGGGCTCACGCGCCGGCTCGACCGCAGCACGACGGTCACCGCCGCCTTCCAGCCCCAGCTCACCACGCTGGACGCCGCCGACGTGTTCTTCTGTACGAGCTTCCTGCTGTGCACGCCCCAGGACATCGACGTGCTCCAGGCGGCCAACTGGCTCTCTCCGGTCGTGGTCAGCCTGGCCCGCGACCGCACCAACGGTCCGCTCAACCCCACACGGGGGTACGCGGCGCGGCTCGACGTGGAGTACGCCGACGAACTCACGGGCTCGAACTTCTCCTACCGGCGTACCTCGGTGCAGGTCTCGGGCTACCGCGAGGTCGGGGGTGGGCAGGTGCTGGCCGCCCGCCTGCGCGGCGGCTGGGTGGGCGCCGGCGCATTCGGCCCGCTGAGCCGCGGCTCGGGCGTGATCCATCCGCAGAAGCGGTTCTACGGCGGCGGCCCCAACAGCGTGCGCGGGTTCGGGCAGAACCAGCTCGGCCCGCGGGTGCTCACCGTCGACGTGAGGCGCCTGATCTTCCCGCTGCCCGACACGACCGCGGCCGTCTGCGAACCCGCCGAAGTGATGGCGCTCACCTGCGACGCCTCGCCGCTTTCGGACGGCGACTTCGACGCTCCGCGCCCCACGGGTGGTCAGGTGATTCTGGAGGGCAACCTCGAGTATCGGGTCCACATTCGGGGCACCCGTTTCGAGTTCGCGCTCTTCGCCGACGCCGGCGGCGTTTGGGCCGACGCCGACGTGGTTCGCCTGTCGGACATCGAGGTGACGCCGGGCCTGGGCTTCCGCTACCAGAGCCCGGTGGGGCCGATCCGGGTCGACCTCGGGTACCGCACCCGGGGCGGCGAGCGACTGCAGGTGGTCACCTCGCAGCTCCGGCCCTTCGACCCGGCCACGGACGATCCCGCCGACCGCGTGCAGTTGCGGCGTGGCGACCAGACCTTCGTCGCCGACTACGTGTTGCTCGACGACCTCGCCCTGCTCGGTCCGCGGGTGGACTTCGGCACGTCGCCCGCCTTCAGCCTGAGCCGTCTGCAGCTGCACTTCTCGATCGGGCAGGCCTTCTGATGGCGAGGCTGCGGCGCTGGACGCTCCGGCTGGGGGTGGCGCTCGGGTTGCTCGTCCTGGGCGCGGGCGGCGCGTTTCTGTTCCTCACCCGCACGGCGCCCGGGAGGGCGCTCGTGCTGGCGCGGGTGCTGCGCGAGCTCGAGGGCGCGGTGCGGGGCAGGGTGATCGTGGCCACGCTCACGCCGGGTCCCGGGGGGCTGCTGCGCTCTGCCACACTCCACGGCGTGCGCCTCGAGGGCCTGGACGGGCGGCCGCTCCTGGAGGCCGATTCGATCTCGGCCGAATACGCCGTGCGCGACCTCGCATCGCGGCGTTTCGTGTTTCCGCGCATCGCGCTGTGGCGTCCCACGATCACGATCGAGCGCACTGCGTCAGACAGTGTGCTCAACGCCTGGGAAGTGTTGCCCCTCGCGCCGCCCGCGCCCGCAGATGCGGACAGTGCGGAGCCGCCCGCCCCGGCCACCACGCGGTTGGCGTTCGGCGCGCTCGCGGTGCACGACGGCCAGGTGCGGGTGCGCACGCCGCTGCCCGACGACGCACCCGCCGAAACGCGGTTCCCGACCGAACCCGATCCGGCGGGAGGGAGGCTGCGGGCGCTCACCTTCCGGGCGGTCGACGCCGAACTGGCCGACGTGCGTCTGGTGGCCCCCGACCTTCCGGGGCCGTCCTTCCGCGTGCGCCGCCTCAGCCTGGAGGGCGAGGTCGGGCCGGCGCCGCTTCGCCTGGTCGATCTGGCCGGCCGCGTCGACATCCGCGACGGGCGCGTGCTGGTCGCCGCCGAGCGCCTGCGTCTGCCGGCTTCGCAGGCCGCCGGGCTGATCACGGTCGACACCCGGGCCGAGGGTGGCGCGAGCCTGACCGTCGACCTGTCGGCCGAGGCGCTCGATCTGGCGGACCTGGCGTGGATCGTGCCCGACCTGCCCGGGGCCCGCGGCAACGGCGAATTCGCCATCGAGCTCGACCCACGCGGCTTCGCCCTGCGCTGGGAAGACGCCGTGCTGGACTTCGGCGACGGCCGGCTGGCGGGGCGCGGCGAGTACCGTCTGCCCGCGGCCGGCGGTTGGCGGGTCGCCGACGTGAACGTTGCGCTCACGCGCTTCCCCCTCTCGGTCGCCGAAGCGGTGGCCCGTCGGGAGCTTCCGGTGGAGGGGGCGCTGGACGGGCGCCTGGCGGTGGAGGGCGGAGCGCGGCGGCTCGTGCTCGAAGGCGACCTGACCCTCTCGGGCGATCCGCGCTCGGCGACACCCACTCGGGCCGTCTTCTCCGGCGCGGTGGGGACCCGGGCCGACGGGGCGCTCGAGGCGCGGGGGCTCGATGTGGCCTTTCCCCGGCTCGACTACCGCCTGGTGCGCACCGTGGCGCCCGGCGTGCGCGTGGCGGGCGCGGGCCCGGCGCGCGTGCTCCTCGAGGGGCGGCTCGACCAGGGACTCGGGTTCAACGCCAACCTGACCCTGACCGGAGGCGGAGAGGCGTCACGGGTGGTGGCCAACGGCTCCTTGCGCCGCCTCGACGACGTGGGCGACCTGGCGGTCACGCTCGACGCCACGCTCGACCCGCTGGCGCTGGCTCCCTTCGTGGCACACCTGCCCGAGCCGCCCGAAGTGGGGCGCGTGCGGGGCCGGGTGCATGCCGAAGGCCGCCTCGGCGACCTGCGCGCCCGGGCCGAGCTGGCGACCGCGGGGGGCACGCTCGACCTGCGCGTGCGTCTCGACGCGCGGCGTCCGTTCGCCTCGTACGAGGTGGTGGCCGAGGCGAACCGCTACGCACTCGATGCCGTGGTGCCCGGCCTGCCCTCCGGCACCGAGGCGAACGGGCGGCTCAGCTTCGTCGGGGCGGGCCTGCACCCCGACAGTGTCGACCTCACCGGGGCGCTCGACCTGCGCCGCTCGCGCCTGGGCGTGCTGCGGGTCGACACGGCCTTCGTGGCCGCGCGTCTGGTGGGCGGCGTGCTCCACATGGACACGCTCACCACCGTGGTGGGCGGCGTGCGCATGGAGGGCCGGGGGGCGCTGGCCGCCACCGAGCAGGCGCCGGGCGACTCCCTCGGGCTGGCCTTCGCGGCCCCCACGCTCGAGGGCCTGCGGCCCCTCTTCATGGGCGAACGCGTGATCGCGCGCGACACGCTGTCGTCACTCGAGCGGGAGTTCCTCGAGCTCGAGGGCATCGACGCCGATACGCTCCCGCTCGCGGTCGACGTGCGCATGGCGGGGGCGGTGCAGGGCACGGCCGTGGTGTCGGGCTCACTGACCGCGCTGGCGGTGCGGGGCAGCCTGGCGCTGGACGGCGCGATCTATCGGCGCAACGCGCTCGGCCGGGCCGACGTCACCTTCGCGGCCACGGGGCTGCCGAGCCGCCAACCGCGCATCGAGGCAGAGGTGCGCGCCGACTCCGTGTTGCTGCTGGAGCGGACGTTTCAGAGCGGCACGGCCCGCCTGAGCTACCGGGAGCCCGCCGGCAACCTCGACCTGTTCCTGGTGCGCGACGACGACGAGGACTATCTGGCTCGGGTCGCCTTCGAGGCCGAGGGGACGGAGCGCATCCTGCACCTCGACGAGTTGGGGCTGCGCTTCGCCGACGCGCGCTGGAACCTGGCCGGCCCGGCCACGATCGCGTGGGATGAAGACGGTCTCACGTTCCGTTCGTTCCGCATGCTCCGCCCGGGGGAGGGGGGGCTGCGCGTGCGGGCCGAAGGGCGCTACCCATTCCGGGGCGAGGCCGACCTCGACGTCGAGATCGAGCGGCTCGACCTGGCCCGAGTGGCGTCGCTGCTGCAGCTCCCCGACACGCTCGAGGGTGTCGTGGATCTGCGGGGTTCGGTGCGTGGCCGCGCGCTCGCCCCCCGCTTCGAAGGCACGTTCGCGGCGAGCGGCTTCCGCTACGGCCGATTCTCGTTCGCGACGCTCGGGGGCACACTCGCCTACACGGACGGGCTGCTCACCACCGACACCCGCATCGGCGACGGCGACCACACGATGTTCCATGTGGAGGGGTCGCTGCCGGTCGACGTCAGGCTCGACCACCTGGGAGCCGAGATTCCCGATCGACCCATCGACCTGAGCGTCGCGGCCGACTCACTGCCGGCGCGCATCCTGCTCGGGCTGGTGACGGGACTGCGCGATGTGGAGGGCGTGCTCGACGGCGCGGTGCGCCTGGGCGGCACCGCCCATCACCTGGCGCCCGAGGGCCGCTTCACGCTGCGCGGCGGGGCCGCCACGCTCGAAGGTCTGGGCGTGCGCCACCGCGACGCGCGCGCAACCTTCCAGCTCCGGCCCGACGGATCGGTGGCCATTGAAGGTGAGGCGCGGGCCGGGGGCCGGGTCCAGGTCGCCGGCACGGTCACGCTCGATCCGGCGAGCGACCCCGGGCTCGACCTCACGTTCACCATGCGGCGCCTGCGCGGTGTGGCGCGACGCGACGTGGTGGGCACGCTCAGCGGCGAGGCCCGCCTCACCGGGTCGTATCGTTCGCCGGTCGTGTCGGGGCGGCTCACGGTCGACGAAGGGGCGCTCTTCCTGGAAGAGTTCATCCGCACGACGGAGATCGTCGATCTCGCCCTGATCACCGACCCGGCGGTGCGCAGTTTCGTCGACACGACGCTCGTCGAGCTGCGCCCGCTGCTCGGGGGTGGCAACCCGTTCCTGCGCAACATCCTGATGCGCGACTTCACGCTCGTCATGGACCGGGGCACGTGGATCCGTTCCGACAACATGAACGTGGAGCTCGGCGGAACGCTGGACGTGTTCTACGACCGGGCGAACGAGGACCTGGCCATGGTCGGTACGCTGCAGGCGGTCCGCGGCACGTACACCGTCGTGGGCCGTCCCTTCCAGGTCGACGGCGGGACCGTCGTGTTCGTGGGCACGCCCGGCGTGAACCCCAGCCTCGACATCCAGGCCACGAACCGCATCCGCACCGCCACCGGCGATCGGCTCACGATCAACGCCCGGGTGACGGGCACGCTCATCTCGCCCCGGGTGAGCCTGTCGAGCGACCAGATCGCGATGAGCGAGGCGGATCTGCTCGCCTATCTCATCACCGGCCGCCCCTCCTACGCCCTCGGGTCGGGGCAGTCCGAGGCGCTGCGCGGCGCCGCCGGGGTGCTGGGTGCCGCGACCGGCGCGGTCACCCTGGGGCTGAGCACGCTCAGCAACGAGCTGGGTAACGCGGTGGCGCAGAGCCTGGGCCTGGGCCTGGACTATCTCGCGATCACCCAGCAGGACGTGGCCACCCTCACCGGGGTGAGCCTCACCGGCACGCTCGGCACGACGGTGATCGAGACCGGCCGCTACCTGACCGACGATCTGTTCGTGACCCTGCTGCTGCGTCCGAACGCCTCGGATGCGTCGGGCAACACGGTGGCGGGCCTGCGCCTGGAGTGGGCCCTGTCGGACAACTTCATCGTCGAGTCGTTCATCGAGGACCGCTTCTTCCGCAACCGCATCGTGGGCTTCGGCGACGTGGGACTGCAGAGCGCTCGCGGCTTCGGGCTCTTCATCTTCCGCGAGTGGGGCTACTGATCGGCCGAGCCGGCCGGGCGCACGCCTGAGGGCCCCGGGGCGCCGCGCCGGCGGTCCGCCGGAGTCCGTCACCCACGGCACCTCGCCCCCGTGGCGGGTGTACTCGGTGTCCGGACCCGAAGTGCATTCCCAGGGAGGTTCCTTCGAGATGATGCAGAGAGCCAAGGTCTTCATGCTGATGGCCGGGCTGACCGCGCTGTTCGTGGTGGCGGGCGGCGCCGTCGGCGGCCAGCAGGGAGCCGTGCTGTTCTTCCTGATCGCGGCCGCCATGAACGTGGGCGCGTACTGGTTCAGCGACCGCATGGTGTTGCGCATGTACCGCGCGAAGGTGCTCGGACCCGAGGACGCGCCCGAGCTCTACGCGATGGTCGACCGGTTGCGGCAGCGGGCGGGGCTGCCCATGCCCGTGGTGGCGGTTTCGCCCCACGACCAGCCCAATGCGTTCGCCACGGGCCGCAACCCGCAGCACGCGGTGGTGTGCTTCACGCGCGGCATCCTGCAGGCGCTTCCGCCGCGCGAACTCGAGGGCGTGGTGGCGCACGAGCTGGCGCACATCAAGCACCGGCACATGCTGGTGGGCACGATCGCGGCGACGCTGGCAGGGGCCGTGGCCATGCTGGGCTCGGTCGCCCGCTGGGGGATGATCTTCGGCATGGGGCGCGACGACGACGACAACCCGCTCGCGCTGCTCGTCATGGCGATCGTGGCGCCGATCGCGGCCGCCATCGTGCAGCTCGCGATCAGCCGTCAGAACGAGTACCAGGCCGACCGTACGGCGGCCGAGATCACCGGCGATCCGCTGGGCCTGGCTTCGGCGCTGCGCAGGTTGCATGCGCAGGCGGCCCACGTGCCCATGGACGTGAACCCCGCCGCCGCCCAGCTCGCGATCGTGAACCCCTTCACCGGGCGACGCGGCGGACTCACGGCGCTGTTCTCGACGCATCCGCCCATGGAAGCGCGGGTCGAAGCGCTCGAGTCGCTCGCCTACGAGATGGGGAGCGGCGCGAACCCGAACCGCCTGCGCTGAGTCGCGTCCGGCGCCGGCCGCCCGCGCCTGCTTTCTGCGTCGGGCGGCCGGTCGTCGGTCTCGCGGCCACTCCGCGCCCTCCGGTTCCGGAATGCCTCCGGCGCGGGCCTCAGTCGTCGTCCGTGGACCGCGGGCGGGCCAGCCACACCTCGGCGTCGGACACCGAGGGAAACACCCGCACGTCGAGCACGTCCTCGAGCACGACGCGCATCATGTGCATCATGCCCAGCGACGCGGGCCGGCTCACCACCACCGCCATCCGTCCACCGTCCAGCACGGGCGCGAGGTCGCGCATGCGCTCGGCGACCGACGTGAGCTCGTCGGTTTCGATGGCCCGTTCGATGAGCGTGTGGTCCGAGAGGATGTCGAACCCCGGCTCGAAGTCGGGGTGGCTCACCGCGCGCGCGATGCCGTCGAGGATCTCCTCGAGCGTGAAGTCTCCCACGAGGCGGACGTTGATGCGACGCCGCTCGGGATCGAGGCTGACTTCCATGGGCATGGTGGGATCCCGCGCGCGAGGAGTCCGACTGTATCTAAGATGCGCACTCGGTGGGGGCGGGTCCACCGGGGCGACGCGGGCGCGGTTCCGGAGTGGGGACCCGCGAGCGCCGTCCCACC
>RFGQ01000424.1 GCA_003695865.1 Gemmatimonadota bacterium
GCGGAGCGACCGCGTCGCGCAGCTCGCCCAGGCCCCTCCGGTCGGTGGGCTCCAGCTCGATGACGAGCGACGCGATCCGGTCCAGATCGGGGAGCGCATCGGCCAGCGAGGGTTCGAGCGGCTCGGGCATGTCGTCGAACGGGATCACCGACTCGGGGTCGGGCGGGCCGGCCGGGGCGTCGGGCGTCTCCGATGCTTCCGCGGCCGCCGAAGCAACGGTCGCTTCGGCCACATTCGCAGCGGTCTTCCCGGCCGAACCGGCCACGACCCCGCCTTCTCCGCCGACCGCGTTCCACTCGGCCGGATCGCGGCCCACCGCCACCAGCAGTGTCGCGGCGGCCTGATGGATGAGCGACTCGGCCGCCGCTCCCTCGTCCTCGGAGATCAGGAATTGCTCGACGCACCCGAGCGTCGCGGCTACGGCGGTGGCCAACCGCGACGTGGGCGTGAGCTCGTCGCTCGGAGCATCGGCCAGCGCCCCCGCGACCAGCTTCATCAGCCGCCACGCCGGCCCGTCCTTCACGAGCCGCGCACCGGCGTGCTCGACGGCGGCCACCGCGGGCGCCGCGTCCCCCTCGAGGCCGTCGAGTGCCGAGCGCACCGCCCCCAGGCGGCGCAGCGTCTCCATGTCGATGTCGATGTCGAATCCGTCCACCGTCTCGTGCTCCCGTCTGCAATCCGGTCCTGCCGATGCGGCGAGGCCTCAGACCCCCGCCATCGCCGGCTGTCTCTTCGCGAAGGCGCCCAGGAGCGCCTGGGGAATCTCTCCGAGCCCCAGCACCTGTTCGGCCGCCCCCATCTCGATGGCGGCGGCCGGCATGCCGAACACCACACAGCTCGCCTCGTCCTGCACGATCGTGCGCGCCCCGGCGTCTCTCATCTCTTTGAGACCACGGGCGCCGTCGGCGCCCATGCCGGTCAGGATCAGGCCGACCGCGTTGGCGCCGCAGGAGCGCGCCACCGAACGGAAGAGCACGTCGACCGAGGGTCGGTGATGGTTGACCGGGGGGCCCTCCTTCACCTGCACGCGGTACTGGGCGCCGCTCCGCTTCACGAGCATCTGCTTGCCGCCCGGCGCGATCAGCACCGTCCCCGGGGCGAGGATGTCTCCGTCGCGCGCCTCGCGGACCTCCTGAGGGCAGATGCGGTCCATGCGCTGGGCGTACGTGGTCGTGAACCCCTGCGGCATGTGCTGCACGATCACCGTGCCGGGCAGATCGGGCGGACAGCGCCGCAGCACGGCCTCGATGGCCCGCGTGCCGCCCGTCGACGCGCCGATGGCAAGCACCTGGTGCGTCGTGGACAGCCCCTGCAGAGCCGGAGCGGGCACGTCTTCGTCGACCCTCGCGCGTTGCACGCCGTGAAGGTTTGCTCGGGCGGCCGCGCGAATCGCCCGCACCAGGTGGCGGCCCACGTCGGGCACTGAGAACTGCGAACCGGGCTTGGGGATCACCTCGACGGCCCCGAGTTCGAGCGCGCGCAGCGCGTTCTCGCTGTTCTCGGGCGTAAGGCTGCTCACGACCACCACCGGCATGGGATGGTGCTTCATGAGCTTCTTGAGGAACGACAGCCCGTCCATGCGCGGCATCTCGACGTCGAGCGTGAGCACGTCGGGCTCGAGCTCGACGATCCGCTCGCGAGCCACGTACGGGTCCATGGCGGTGCCCACGACTTCGATGTCCTCGAACTTGGAGAGTTCCTCGCTGAGGATCTTGCGCACCACGGCCGAGTCGTCGACGACGAGCAGACGGATCATGAGGCCACGACCTCCGCACCTTCGGCGATGTGCAGCACGGCCTCCGCCCGGCCTTCCTCGATGCCGAAGACCGCGTAGGCGGTGATCTCTTCGAACCGCGGCCACGCCTGCGGGTCGGTGGAGACCTCGGGCGGCTCCAGGTCGAACACCGCCTGCGAGCCCACCAGGGCGGGCAGCACGTTGCCGCAGATCACGTTCGCCATCTCGCCGAACGCGTCGAGGCACGTGGCGTGGTCGGGCGGCACGTCGGCGGCGAGCATGTTCTGCGCCAGCGGCCCCAGCAGGTCACCGGCCAGGCGCAGCTCCAGCACGCCCCCGATCGGCCCGCGGAAGCGCACGCGCGCCACCGCCGCCACCGGGGCCTCGAGCTGTTCGTCGTACGGCTCCTCGTCGGGAAAGAAGAAGCCGAGCTGCTCAAAAGTCGAAGCCGCCGCCTCCCGCAGCTTCCATGTCGTGGGGTTCTCCATCGGACACTCCCGTGACACGAAGGACCGTGTCTCTCAGTTGCTCAGGGGTGAACGGCTTGTGCACGAAATCGGCCCCGGCCGCCCGGATCTGATTGATGCGCGTCTCACTGCTCTCGGTGGAGACGACGATGATCGCCAGATCGCGCGTCTCGTCGTCGGCGCGCACCCGCTGGATGAACTCCTCTCCGTTCATGACGGGCATGTTGATGTCCACCAGGGCGAGATCGACCCAGTGGTCGGCCATCACGTCGAGGGCTTCCTGGCCGTTTCCGGCCTCGTACACCTCCCCCAGCGGGACGCCGCTCAGGTGCAGCGTGCGGATGATCATCTTCCGCATCACCGCGCTGTCGTCGACTACCAGCGTGTTGAAAACCATGGTTCTTACCTCGTTCGTCCCTCACGCTCCGGCTGGGGGGCTCAGAGCAGTTTGCTCTCTCCGTTCGACTTCACCACGACCTCACCCGACGCCACGTACAGCGAGATCGTCCGCGACACGTTGCCGCCCACGTCCTCGCCCTTCAGGAAGACGCCGTTCTTCCACAGCAGCTTCTTGAGCGTCACGTAGTTGCGCTTCCCGGTCTGGAAGCTGTCGGCCCGGCCCGCTTCCACCATGGACGCGCCGCCCGCCACCTTCGCGATGATCCGTTCCTTCCGGGCGCCCAGCTTATAGGCCTCCCTGAAGAGAAGCGGCACGCCCGTGTCGACGAACCGCTCGGGGTTCGTCGCGGCCCGCCCCGGATCGATCTGAGAGGAGGGAAGCATCAGGTGGATGAGGCCTCCGACCTTCGCGACGGGATCGTAGATGCACAGGCCCAGGCAGCTCCCCAGGGCGTACGTGATGAGGAG
The DNA here is from genome assembly GCA_003695865.1 of Gemmatimonadota bacterium. Taxonomy (GTDB): domain Bacteria; phylum Gemmatimonadota; class Gemmatimonadetes; order Longimicrobiales; family Gaopeijiaceae; genus J028. The sequence continues at coordinate 3,070 of RFGQ01000424.1, forward strand.
GTCGTCCGGCCGGTTCGACAGTACCATCTCGGCGATCCCCGCGACCTGCTTCTCCGTATAGCCGCGCTTCAGAACATCGACCGTCATTTCCTGTAGACCGCCGGTTGGACGTAGTGGAGGTCGTGATCGAGGTTGGCCAGCCCTTCCGAGTGCCCCACGAACAGGAAGCCGCCGGGCCTGAGCAGCGCGCTGAACCGCTGTACCAGCCGCTCCCGCGTCTCGCGGTCGAAGTAGATCATGACGTTGCGGCACAGAATCAGGTCGAACGGGCCGCGCATCGGCCAGGGCGCCATCAGGTTGAGACGCGCCAACGTGACGAACGACCGGGTGACGGGCTCGACCTCGAAGGCCGGCTCGCCGTCGGCCGTGCGTGCGGGGCGGAAGTAGCGGCCGCGCAGTTCGGGCGGCACCGACTCGACGACGCGGGCCGGATACACGGCGCGCCGGGCCCGGTCGAGCACGATGCTCGACAGGTCCGTCGCCAGAATGCGGACATCGGGGGGCATCAGGCCGGGCAGCCCCTCGCGAAGCAGAATCGCGAGCGAGTAGGGCTCCTCTCCCGAAGAACACCCGGCCGACCACGCTCTGAAACCGTCGCCGCGCTCCTGGATCTCGGGGAACACGTGCTCCCAGAGGAAATCGAAGTGCGCCGCTTCGCGAAAGAAGCTCGTCTTGTTCGTCGTGAGGACGTCGACCATGGTCGACAGCTCTTCGCGCCCCGCGGGCCCCTCGATGAGTTCCGCATAGGCCACGAAGTCGGGCAGATCCAGCGCCCGCAGGCGCTTGCGCAGCCTCGATCGGACAAGGCGGATCTTGGCCTCGGGAAGCTGCACGCCCGAGATCTCGTTCATGATCGCGCTGATCCGGCCGAACACCTCTTCGAGGCGATCGTCCGTTTCCAGGGTCGCGTCGATGCCAGGGGAGACCGGCACGGAACTCCTCGATTCACGGATTCCCAGGGTCGGCGAGCGCGCCGGGGTGTCACTTTCAGTATCGGGTGTGCCGGAGCAGACTTGAGGACGCGGGTTGCCGCACGCCGGCCCGCGCTTCATTCTCTCTTCACATCGTCGATCCTTCCGGAAGGTGCCCCGAACACGCCCCGGGGGGACCGGAGCGCCGGCTTCGCCGTCGCCGACGTCCTCGAACGGACGCGCGACGATCCCGCCACGGAGTGAGCGCTGTGAACAAGCCCTTTCCGGGGGCGCCCGCAGACGCGGCTCTGCGGACGCTGCTCGAGCTGTCTCCGGACGCCGTGTTCGTGTACGACGCGCGGCGAGGGTGCTTCGTGGCCTTCAACGACGAAGCCGCGCGGCTCTTCGGGCGCACCCGGGAGCAGCTGCGCAGGAGCACGCCTCTCGAGCTTTCGCAGCCTGTGCAGCGCGACGGGCGCTCCGCCGCCGCGCTGATCCCCGAACTTCACCGGCGAGCCCTCCGCGACGGACCGCAACGCTTCGAGTGGACCTACGTTCACGCCGACGGCAGGCCGCTTCCCGCCCGCGTCCACCTGGCGCCGCTGCGCCTCGGCGCCGACGAAGACCTGCTGGTGGCGACGGTCACCGACCTTTCGGATCTGGTCGCGGCCCAGCGCACGCTTCGCGAACGCGAGGCCTGGTTTCGCGGCATCTTCGAAGCCTCTCACGATCCGATCTTCATCCTCGACCCCCGCGCGAGCCGCATCGTCGACGCCAACCCGGCCGCCGCCCGCCTGCTCGGGTACGACATCGAAGACCTGCGCGGTCTCGAGATCGCGGCCGTGCATCCGGGCGAGATGGAGCGCATGGAGGCCTTCACGCGCGACGTCTTCCGCGAGGGACACGGGTGGACCAACGAACTCTCGTGCCTCACACGGGGCGGCGAGCGCGTGCCGGCCGAGATCGCTGCAGCGCCCGTGTCTCTGCTGGGGGTCGAGCACATGGTCGCGGTCGTTCGCGACATCCGCGCGCGGCGGGCGAAGCACGAAGACGATCTGCGCGCCCAGCGCGAGGCGCTGCTCGACGCGGTGGGCGACGGCGTACTGCTGGTCGATCTCGACTGCCGCGTGGTGTTCGCAAACCCGGCGGCGCTCGAGCAGTTGGCCACCACCGCCGAGGCGCTCCTCGAGCGTAGTTTCTGCACGGTGCTGACCGGCGCGAGGGACGATCCGCACAGCCCGGCCGGACGCATCGAGGCCGCCATCGCATCGGGGGAGCGCGAGGAGCTGCTCGACCTGACGTTCGTGAGGGGCGACGGAACGACGTTCACCGGAGACGCCACCTGCACGCCGTACCTTCGTGACCGCCGGCGCACGGGGGCGGTGATCTCGTTCCGGAGCGTCGAAGAGCGCCGCAGGCTCGAGCGCGACCTCCGCCACGCCCAGAAGATGCAGGCGGTCGGCAGGCTCGCCGGCGGCATCGCGCACGACTTCAACAACCTGCTCACGGGCATTCTGGGGAGCGCGGAGCTCGCACTCGCCTCCCTACCCGCGAGCCATGAGGCCCGAGAAGACCTGGAGGCCATCCTGCGCTCCGCCCGCACGGGCGCTTCGCTCACGCGCAGGCTACTTCAGTTCGGCCGCCGCGATCCGGTCGAGCGCGTGCCGGTCGATCTGAACGAGGTCGCCGGAGGGATGGCGGCGCTGCTGCGCCCGTTGCTCGGTGTCGACATCGAGCTGGCTCTCGAGCTCGCGCCCGATCTACCCCCCGTGCTGGGCGACCCCGCCAGCCTCGACCAGGTTCTCATGAACCTGGCGGTGAACGCGCGTGACGCCATGCCTGAGGGAGGACGGCTCACGGTGCGTAGTGAACGGGTGGCCGACGGTCGAATCGCGCTCGAGGTGACGGATACCGGCGTGGGCATGAGCGACGACGAGCTCATGCACATCTTCGAGCCGTTCTACACTACGAAGGAGTCGGGGCACGGCACCGGACTCGGCCTCGCGTCGGTGTACGGGGTCGTGGAGCGGATGGGTGGCGAGATCACGGTGTCCAGCACGCGCGGTGAGGGGACCACGATCCGGATCGTCGTGCCCCCCGCCGGCCCCTGAGCCACCCGCGGTCGGACGAGGGGATCAGTTCGCCTGCCGCCGGGGCGCCTCGTCGGCGCTCGGAACCAGCCGGAAGCCCACGCCCCACACGGTCTGGAGACTCACCCGGGCGTCCGCGTCGCGGAGCTTGCGGCGCAGATTGGCGATGTGGACGTCGACCACGTTCGTGCCGGGGTTGAACTCCATGCCCCACACCGAGCGCAGCAACTCACGGCGCGTCACCACTGCGTTGGGGCGCAGCATGACGACCTCGAGGATGCGAAACTCCTTGGGGGTGAGGCGCACCTCGACGCCATCCACATGAACCGCGTACGAGCGTCGATCCAACAGCACCCCGTTGAACTCCAGCCGATCGGCGGCGGCCCGGCCCCGGTTACGCACCAGGGTGGCCACCCGCACACAGAGCTCCTCGGGCTTGAACGGCCGCACCAGGAAGTCGCAGGCCCCGGCCGCCAGCACCTCGATGAGGGTCCGCGCGTCGATCCGCTCCATGATCAGGATCACCGGAAACCGTTCGGCCGAGTCCCGGATGCGCGAGAGCGTGCCCAACCAGTCACGCCCCAGCGCACCCTCCACCTGCATGACCATGGCCGCGTATCCGGCGCCGTCCACAGCCTCGTCGAGCCGGTGCGGCGGCCGCATCGACGTCACCTCGAAGCGGAAGGCTTCGAGCGCCTCGGAAAGTTCGCGGCGTGTTTCGGCGGTGGGAGCGATGACGAGCACACGGGCTGCGGACGAGTGCGGTTCGCTCAAGTCGTGCTCCTTGTGCAGATGTGCCCGAAGGTCCCCGGGCGGGGCGCCGGCACGGGGGGCAGTGAGTGCGGCGCGGACCTTCGGCGTCACTCAGGCTAGACGCACCCGGGAAGCGCGCGCAAGCCGAGATCTGTTAAACTTTCTTAAGCGCAGTGCGAGGCGGCCGGGGTGAGCGAGTGGGGGCGGGCCCGAGGCCGGGCGCCGCCCCCTGCTCTCTGTTCGACTCCGGCGGATCCGGAGCCTCGACGTGCCGCCGTGTCACGCTCCGCAAGGCCCCGCTCGGCCTCGCCTACGCTCACGGCCGGCGCGTTCAGAAGTCCGCGAGCAGATCGTCGTCGTCGTCGAAGGGGATCAGATCCTCGACGCGCTTCCCGCTGCCGGGCCTGGCCTTGCCTCCACCGGCGTGGCCGTTGGCATGACCGTTGGCCCCCTTCGGCGCCGCCGCTCCGACCGCTGCGACTCCGGCCGCGACGGGAGACACACGGCGGCGCGGGCGAGCCGAGCGCGAGGTCTGGATCAGCCCCGCAGCTTCGGCCGACAGACGGAAGCTCTGGACCAGCTCGCGCACCCGCGCGGCCTGGCTGGTGAGCTCCTCGGCGGCGCTCGCGCTCTCCTCCGCGCTGGCCGCGGTCGCCTGGGTCACGCCGTTCATCTGCTCCACGGCCGCGTTGATCTGGTCGACGCCCTGGGCCTGCTGCTCCGAGGCCGCCGCGATCTCGGCCATGACCTCGCGGGCACGCTGGGCTCCCTGATCGATGCGCTCGAGGTGTTCGAGCACCTCGTTGTTCAGGCCGACGCCCTCCTCGGCGTTCTGCACGCTCTCCTCGATGAGCGCCGCCGTGTCTTTGGCGGCCTCGGCCGAGCGCATGGCCAGGTTGCGCACCTCTTCGGCCACCACCGCGAAGCCCTTGCCCGCGTCACCCGCGCGGGCCGCCTCGACGGCCGCGTTCAGCGCGAGCAGGTTCGTCTGGAAGGCGATCTCGTCGATCGTCTTCACGATGCGCGCCGTGGCGTCGGAGCTGGCCTTGATCTTCTCCATCGCGGCCGACAGCCGCTCCATGGACGAGCGACCGTCGGTGGTCGCCTCCTCGTTGGCCGAGGCGATCCCCTGCGCCTCGCGGGCGTTCGCGAGGTTCTGCTGGGTCATCGAGGCCATCTCCTGCAGCGAGCTCGACACCTCCTCCAGGCTCGAGGCCTGCTCGCTCGAACCTTCGGCGAGCGACTGCGAGCCCGAGCTGATCTCCTCGGCCGCGGCCGCCACCTGTTCGCCGGCCGCCTGCACCTCGGTGAGCGCCCCGTCCAGGTTCTCGAGCGCCTGATTCAGGGCGGCCTTGATCTTGGCGTAGTCGCCCTGGTAGCTGCCCTCCATGCGGACCGACAGATCACGCTGGGCCATGCGCTCGAGCACCGACAGCGCCTCTTCGATCGGGGCCACCACCGCCTCGAGGATCGCGTTCACACCGTCGGCGATCTCGCGGTAGCTGCCCTCCAGGCGGCCCGCATCGGCCCGAGCGTCCAGCCGGCCGTCCCGGGCCGCCCGCGTGAGCTGGCCCAGCTCGTCGACCAGCCCCTGCAGCGAGTCGCGGATCCGCCACAGCACCGGCGCGATCTCGTCGTCCTCGTCCGACTGCTCGATCTGAACCGCAAGGTCGCCCCGCGAGAGCCGGTCGATCGCAGCGAGCACGTGTTCCTGCAGGTCGGCGGCGAATCGGTCCATGGCGCCGGCCAGGTCGCCGATCTCGTCGCGGCGGTGCAGGTGCAGGCGGTGGCTCAGGTGTCCGCGGCCCAGCTCGCGCGCCATGTCGACGACGCGGGCGAGCGGGTCGGCCACCGAGCGCGCGATCAGATAGGCCATCAGCCCGCCCAGGCCGAGCGCCAGCAACGCGAGCAGGATGGTGAGCAGCCGGGCCCGGGCGTAGCCGGCCTCGGCCTCGGCCGCTCGCAGTTCGAAGTCCCCGACCTCGTGCGCGATGATCTCGTCCACCGACGACACGAGGGCCGCGAGCGCGGGCAGGGTCTCGCTCTGCAGGGTGACCTGGGCCCCCATGGCCCCGCCCACCTGCTGCAGCATCTCGCTGATCTTCTCGAACGAGGCCGAATACGCGGCCCGCGCCTCACGAAGCGCGGCCATGCGCTCCTGTTCCGACCCGGTCAGCGTGCCCCGCGCGGCCGCCGCGTCGGTGTACGCCTGCAGCGAATCGATCAGCGCGCTCACCTCCTCCTTACGACGATCGATCACCGCCAGCTCGTCCTTCACCTGGGTGGGATCGATCATGAAGAAGAGGTTCATCGCCGAGATGCCGTTGTCTCGGATCAGGTCCCCGAGCCGGGCGGCGAGCGCCATCTTGCGGGCGTTCTCCTCGCTCATGGTGCGCATGTCGCTCGCCATGGACGACATCTGTACCAGTCCCCAGCCGGCCATGAACACCGAGAGGGCCAGCACGACGCCGAATCCCGCGTTCAGGCGGGTGCGGATGCGGAGGTTGTCGAGGAAGTCGACGGCACGGCCGAGCAGGCCGGCACCGTTGCCGGATCCGGATGCGGGTGTGTGTGTCATGCCTCAGTCCTCGTTCTGGCCCGCCGACATCTTCTCGATGTCGCCCTGCGAGAGCACGCGGTCGATGTCGAGCAGGATCGTCACACGATCCTCCGACTTGCCCATGCCCATGATGTAGTCGGTGTCGATCCCCGACCCGAAGGTGGGCGCGTCTTCGATGTTCTCCTGGATCAGGTCGACCACCTCCGAGACGCGATCGACCACCAGGCCGAACACGAGCCCGCGCGCCTGGACCACGATGATGCAGGTCAGTTCGGTGGGCTCGATGGCCTCCATGCCGAACTTCAGGCGCAGGTCGACGACGGGAATCACCTTCCCGCGGAGGTTCACCACGCCCATCACGTACTCCGGCGTGCGCGGCACGCGCGTGATGGGCATGAGGCCGATGATCTCGTGCACCTTGAGGATTTCGATCCCGTACTCCTCGGAATCGAGGAAGAAGGTCAGGAACTTGGCGCTGGCCCCGGCCTGCAGGGCCGGCGCCGCCTCGGCGGCGGCGGTGCTCATCGATGACTCCTCCGGGAATCGGGAAACGACCTGGCGGGGGTGGAGCGGCCGCCGTCCTTCGCCGGCAGGTCCACACCCACGGGACTCAGTATCGACGGCCGCCGGAGCGACTTGAGTGTCGGTCGCCGGAGCAGGACGGGCAGAGCCGCCACGGCGCCTGGGGCACGGCGCCGGGAGCGCCTGCCACCCAGCCTGTCCACCCCCACC
>RFGQ01000425.1 GCA_003695865.1 Gemmatimonadota bacterium
CAAGGTCTACGACGCGCTCGCGGGCCGTTACGGTTTCGGACGCTCGCGCCTGCTGTCGCGTGAGGAGACCGTCGAGCACCTGCCGACCATCGAGACCGACGGCCTGCGCGGCGGCGTGGTCTACCACGACGGCCAGTTCGACGACACGCGGCTGCTCGTACACCTCCTGGTCACCGCGGCCGAGCAGGGTGCGTGCGTGCTCAACTACGTGCGCGTGAGCGGGCTCGTGAAGAACGCTTCGGGATTCGTGACCGGCGTGCGGGCCGAAGACCTCGAGGGTGGCGCCGAGTTCGAGGCGGCCGCGCGGGTGGTGGTGAACGCCACGGGCGTGTTCACCGACGCCGTGCGCCGCATGGACGACCCGCAGGCACGCGCGATGATCCGGCCGAGCCAGGGCGTGCACCTGGTGCTGCCGCGCGCCTTCCATCCCGGAGACGCCGCCATCATGGTGCCGCACACCGACGACGGCCGCGTGCTGTTCGCCGTGCCGTGGCACGAGGTGGTGGTGGTGGGTACCACCGACACGCCGGTCGACGAGGCGTCCCTGGAGCCGCGGCCGTTGGAAGAGGAGGTCGCGTTTCTGCTCGAGCACGCGGCCCGCTACCTGACGCGCGATCCTACGCCCGCCGACGTGCTCTCGGTGTTCGCGGGGCTGAGGCCCCTGGTTTCGGCCGGTGACGCGGACGACGACACCGCCGCCCTGTCGCGCGACCACACGCTGCAGATCGCGCCCTCGGGGCTGGTCACGATCACCGGCGGGAAGTGGACCACCTACCGGCGCATGGCCGAAGACACCGTCGACCACGCCGCGGTGTGCGGCGAACTCGAGCCGCGTGAGTGCGTCACACGCGAGTTGCGGGTGCACGGCTACCACGCCCATGCCGAGCGCTTCGGCCGCCGGGCCTACTACGGCACCGACGCGACCGAGATCGAGACGCTGGAGGACGCCGATCCGGAAATGGCCGAGCCGGTCCACCCACGGCTTCCCTACACCCGCGCGGAAGTCGTGTGGGCGGCCCGTGAAGAGATGGCGCGCACCGTCGAGGACGTGCTCGCGCGGCGCACGCGGGCGCTGCTGCTCGACGCCCGCGCCGCAGCCGAGGCGGCGCCCGGCGTGGCGGCCCTGCTCGCCGACGAACTGGGCCGCGACAGTGACTGGGCGGAGCGTCAGGTGAACGACTTCCGGGCGCTGGCGGAGGGCTATCTGGTGCGGTAGGCTTGCGGCCGGCGGGTCGGAGAGGCGGAGTGGGGGCCCGGCCGACCGCGATCATACGGCGACAACCACGGAGGATCGATGCGGACGTGGAGGACCTGGCTGGCGGTGGGTGCGGCGTTGAGTGTCTGGCCCGGTGTCGGCGCCGCGCAGGAGAATCCCTTCCAGCAGGGCGTGTCCTATCAGATCGAGGCCGTCCTCGACGAGGATGCGCAGGTGCTGCACGGGCGGGCGAGGGTGAGTTACACGAACCACAGCCCCGATGCGCTCGACGCGCTCTACTTCCACCTCTACCTGAACGCGTTTCGCCCGGGCAGCACGTGGGCGCGCGTGGAGCAGCGGCGGCAGTACGACTTCGCCTCGCTCGAGGATCCGGACTACGCCTACGAACGGCTGACCTCGGTGCGTGTGGACGGCGCCGAGGTGAGCCTGGCCTACCCCCACGCGCCCGACTCCACGGTGGTGCGCCTCGATCTGCCCGCGCCGCTGGCGCCGGGCGAAACCGCGGTCGTGGACCTGGACTGGGACGCGCGTCCGAGCACGCTCTGCCGCCGCCAGTGCCGGCAGGGACGGCACTGGGACCTGGCACAGTGGTATCCGCGCGTCGCCGTCTACGATCGCGGCGGTTGGCAGGCGCATCCACTCTACCCGCAGGGTGAGTTCTACGGCGAGTTCGCCACCTACGACGTGGCGCTCGACGTGGCCGACGACCAGGTGATCGGTGCCACGGGCGTCGCCGTGCGTGGCGATCCGGGTTGGCGGCCCTCGCCCTGGAGTCCGGAACGCCAGGTGGACTATCAGCGGGGCTGGTACGGGCCCCGTCCTCCGCTCGAGGACCTGGGCCTGTTCGCCGCGGTGCCTCCACCGGGTCGCAAGCGCGTGCGCTTCCACGCGGAGGACGTCCACCACTTCGCGTGGACGGCCTCGCCCGACTACCGCTACGAGCAGGTGCACCACGGCGACGTGGTGGTGCGGGTGCTGTACCGGCCGGGAGACCTGGACTGGGATCTGGGCGCTGCGGCGCGGCGGACCGTGCGGGCGCTCGAGTGGCTCGAGGGCGTCTTCGGTCCCTACCCCTATCCGCAGCTCACCAACGTGCACCGGCTCGAAAGCGGCGGCACCGAGTTCCCCATGATGATCATGGACGGCGGCCCGGGGCAGGGGCTCATCACCCACGAAACCGCGCACCAGTACGCGCACGGCATCCTGGCCAACAACGAGTGGCGCGAGGCGTGGCTCGACGAGGGCATGGCCACCTTCCTCACCAACTGGTTCAGTGAAGAGGTGGGCGGGGTCGAAGACGTGTGGACCCGCACGGTGCGGGGGCTGGCCGACCTCGAGCGGCAGAACCGGGAGTACGCGGTGGATCGCCCCTCGGAGGACTTCCCCAGCTTCGGCGTCTACGGCGCCATGGCGTACAGCAAGCCGGGGGTGGTGCTGCGCATGCTGCGTGAGTACGTGCGTCCCGACGTCATGAGGCGCATCCTGGCCACCTACTACGAGCGCTTCCGCTTCCGGCACGTCACGGGTGTCGACTTCCAGGCGGTGGCCGAAGAGGTGGCGGGCGAAGAGCTGGGCTGGTTCTTCGACCAGTGGATCCGCTCCACCGCCATGCTCGACTACGCCGTCACCGGCGCCGAGCTCGAAGACATCGGCGGTGGACGCTACCGCATCACGGTCACCGTGACGCGCACGGGTGAGGCATGGATGCCGGTCGTCCTGCAGGTGGGTGAGGAGCGGCGCACGCTCACGTCGCGCGAAGCCACGCAGACGGTGGTGGTCGAGACCGAGGGGATTCCCGACGAGGTCGTGCTCGACCCCGACGCGGTGCTGCTGGACGCGAATCCCGACAACAACCGGCACCCGGTGGGATGAGCGGAGACGGTGGGGCCCGGACCCCCCTGCGCGTGGGCGTGGTGACGGTTTCGGACCGCGCGGCGGCCGGTGCCTACGAGGACCGGTCGGGCCCCGCTGTGGTGAGCTATCTCGAGGAACGCATCACCTGCCCGTGGACGCCCGTGTGCCGCGTGGTGCCCGACGAGCGCGAGCGTGTGGAGGCCGCGCTGATGGAGCTGGCCGACGACGAAGGCTGCGCGCTGGTGCTCACCACGGGTGGAACGGGCCCCGCGCCCCGCGACATCACGCCCGATGCCACCCGCGCCGTGTGCCACACCGAGCTGCCGGGCTTCGGCGAGGCCATGCGGGCCGCGTCGCGAGGCCACGTGCCCACGGCCATCCTCTCACGCCAGACGGCTGGCATCCGCGGCCGCACGCTCGTCGTGAATCTTCCCGGCGCCCCCAGGGCGGTGGCGGAATGCCTCGATGCGGTCGTCGCGGCCCTGCCCGACGCGCTCGATCTGCTCGGGGTCGCCCGGCTCGAGCTCGACCCGGCGCTCGTGCGTGCGCCCCGACGGCATCTGGAGCCCGATGGCTGAAGGCACTCTGGGCGCGTGCGAACTCCTGCTGCGGGGACGGGGTTGAACCGTTCGTGATCACGCAGACGGTCCCCTCGCTCCTCGGGTCGCGGGCTGCCCCCTCACGGAGGCACGCACCGCAGACGGCCCTCCGCCGGCTCGCCGCCGGCTTCCCACCCCCCGCGGCGGTCCTCGCCCTGGCCGCCGCGATCTGGGCCGGAGGGATGCGTGCTTCGCCGCTGGCCGGGCAGGAGGCCGCGGACGGGCCGCGCGAGGATCGCGGGTGGAACTCGCCCGCCGTGCTCGAGCTCGTCGAGCGCGCCGCCGCCAAGCGGCTGCAGCCCGTCGAGGATTCGGTCCTCCCGCACTACACGGCGCGTGCCGACGGGTACGTCTACTTCTACGTGGACCGGGGCGACGGCAGCGAGCTCATTCCGCTACGGGTCGATCAGGTGAGCCTCGACCTGTACTGGAAGGCGCCCGACCAGGCCCGCCAGGTGGTGCGTGCGCAGCGGCTCGAGAAGCTGATGCCCATCAAGGACTTCCGCTATTACCTGGACCGCCTGACGGTCATCCAGAACGGCTTCGGCGACGAGATCCGTGTGGGCGAGGGCCGCGACGTGCGCGGCGTGCCGCACCCCATCTCGCGCGCGGGTCCCGCGCTCTACGACTACCGCATCACCGACTCGCTCACGCTCATCCTGCCCGGTGACCCCGATCCCATCCGGGTCTACGAGGTGGCGGTGCGCCCCCGCGACCCTCGGGCGGCCCGCTTCATCGGCGCCGTGTACGTGGACCGCGGGTCGGCCGCGATCGTGCGCATGGACTTCACGTTCACACCCTCGTCCTACGTGGACCGCCGCAACGAGCGCGTGCGCGTACGCCTGGAGCACGCGCTCTGGGAACGGAAGGTGTGGCTGCCGTACCGCCAGGAGGTGGAGGTGCGGCGCCAGATCCCCGAGCTGGACCTGGGGCTCGCGAGCGTGATTCGCGGTCAGCTACGCGTGGGCGAGTACGACTTCGACACGCCTCCGCCCGAGGCGCTGTTCCGGGGCCCCCCGGTCATGTTCGCACGGGACCGCTTCCAGGACACGACGCGTTTCCGCGGCGGACTCTACGACGGCATGGCGGAGCAGGGGCTGGCGCTCCCCGGAGCGGGCGCGCCCACGCTCGAGGAACTCGAAGCCGAAGTGCGCCGGCTGGTGCGCGATCAGGCGCTCAGCGGCCTGCCGCCGGTGCGGCCTTACGTGCCGGGCGTGTCGTCGATCCTGCGGGCGAACCGTGCCGAGGGGCTCTACGCCGGCGCGGGTCTGTCGGCGGCGCTGGGCGGCTTCACCCGGGCCGAGGCGTGGGGCG
>RFGQ01000044.1 GCA_003695865.1 Gemmatimonadota bacterium
GCTCGTGTGGGCCGCCGCGGCCTGCTCCGGCGCGGCCGACGCCCCGCCCGACGTCTCGGACCTGGTCACGCGCGCCGAGGCGACCGCGTACCGCGAGACGAGCCGCTACGACGACGTCATGACGTTCCTGCGGACGCTGGCCGAGCGTGATCCGCGGGTGCACCTGACCTCGATGGGCACGACCTCGGAGGGGCGCGACATGCCCCTGGTCGTGGTGGGGGCCGACGGGGCCACGCCCACGGCGGTGCGGGCCACGGGCAAGCTCGTCGTCTACCTGCAGGGCAACATCCACGGCGGCGAGGTGCCGGGGAAGGAAGCCCTGCAGATGCTGTTGCGGGACTGGGTCGCCGGCCGCACGCCCGACTGGACGGACCGGCTCGTGCTGCTGGTGAACCCCATCTACAACGCGGACGGCAACGAGAAGGTCGCGCTCGACAACCGCCCGCTGCAGTACGGGCCGGTGGGCGGCATGGGGCAGCGCCCCAACGCGCAGGGCTACGACCTGAACCGCGACCACATGAAGCTCGACACGCCCGAAGCGCGGGCGTTCGTGAGCCTGCTCAACGCGTACGATCCGCAGGTCACGCTCGACCTGCACACGACCGACGGCACCCGCCACGGCTACCTGCTCACCTACGCGCCGTCCCTGCACCCCGACACCGATCCCGCGCTCGATTCACTGGCGCGCGAGGCGCTGCTGCCCGACGTGCGCGCGCGCATCCTCGAGCGCTATGGCTGGCACGCCTACGACTACGGCAACGCGTTCCAGCCGCGGGGCGCCGAGGAGCGGGGCTGGTACACCTTCGACCACCGTCCGCGCTTCAACAACAACTACGTGGGTCTGCGCAACCGGCTGGCGATCCTGAGCGAGGCCTACGCTTACGCCACCTTCGAAGACCGGGTGCGGGCCACGCGCCAGTTCGTCGACGAGGTGCTGGACTGGGTGCACGACCACGCCGACCAGGTGCGCGCGGCCGTCCAGGCGGCCGAAGCGCGCAGGGTGGCGGGACGCGCGCTCACGACCCGCTCCACCTTCGAGCGTTCGCCCGAGCCGGTCGAGATCCTCATGGGTGCGGTCGACACGGTGCCGCACCCCGAGACCGGGGCGCCCATGCTGCTGCGCGTCGACACGCTGATCCCGGTGCGCATGCCCGAGTTCGTGCGCTTCCGGGCGAGCGAGACCGAGACGGCGCCCGCGGCCTACCTGCTGCCCGGCGACCTGCTCGAGCCCCTGTCGCTGATCGAGGCGCACGGGCTCGTCACGCGCCGCCTCACCGACGACGTGCGGCTCGAGGTGGAGCGCTTCACGATCGACTCCACGCGGGCCGCCGAGCGGCCCTTCCAGGGCCACAACGAGCGCACGGTGTGGGGGCGATGGAGCGCGGTCGACACCACGCTGCCGCGCGGTACGGTGGTGGTCGAGACCGCACAGCCGCTCGGCAAGCTCGCGTTCCACCTGCTGGAGCCGCGGGCCGACGACGGCCTGGTGGACTGGGGTCTGATGGACCTCTACCTGCGACCGGGACACGCCTTCCCGGTGCTGCGCACGCGGAGCCGGGTGCCCTGAGGTGCACCGCGGCGCCGATGCGACCGATCCTGACAACCGAGGGGCGCGCCGCCGCGGAGGCGGGTGCTCCGGAGCCGGAGAGAGTGAGAGCGACGATGAGGGGAACGATGCGCTGGACGATGCGCTGGACGATGGCGGTGTGCGCAGTGGCCGTGTTGACGGCCTGCGCGCCGGGCGGAGACCAGGCGGCCACGGGTGAGGCGGCCGGCTCGGCCGGGGTCGCCGACGGCGATCCACTGGCGGCCGCGGCGGCCACGATCACGCCCGAGGACTACCGGGCGCGCCTCGAGGTGATCGCGCACGATTCCATGCGCGGCCGCTTCACGCCGAGCCCCGAGCTCGAAGAGGTGGCCGCGTGGATCCGGGACCGGTTCGAGAGCTTCGGGCTGGAGGCCTTCGAGCAGCGCTACGAGCTCTCGGAGTTCGCGCGCAGTCCCATCGTCGACGCCGAGGGCAATCCGGTCACGGCGCCGAACACGGTGGGCATCCTGCGGGGCAGCGATCCCGAGCTGGCCGACGAGTACGTCGTGTTCAGCGCGCACATGGACCACGTGGGTGTGGGCCGGCCCGACGCCAGCGGCGACTCCATCTACAACGGCGCCGACGACGACGGCTCGGGCACCACGGCGATCGTCGAGCTGGCCGAGGCGTTCGCGTCGCTGCCCACGCCGCCCCGCCGCTCGCTCATCTTCGTGACCGTGAGCGGCGAGGAGCGAGGACTGTGGGGCAGCGCCTGGTTCGCGTCGCACATGCCCGTGCCCGCCGAAGCGGTGGTCGCGGATCTCAACATCGACATGATCGGGCGCAACTGGCCCGACACGATCGTGGCCATCGGGCGGCAGCAGTCCGAGCTGGGCCCGATCCTCGAAGAGGTCAACGCCGCGCATCCCGAGCTCGGCATGACGGCGATCGACGAC
>RFGQ01000426.1 GCA_003695865.1 Gemmatimonadota bacterium
CTCGTCGAGCCGGATCACGTTGCGTACGACCTGGAATTCGTCCTCGTCGATCGTGCCGGCGTGCCATCCCATATGGGCGAGCACCTCGAGCTCCTCCCGGGTGACGGTCGACGGCCGCTCCGACGTTGGCGTGATGAGCCGCGCGAAGGCGCGCAGCGGCACCAACAGCGGCTTCATGACGAAGACCAGGACCATGAGTACGTACGTCGCCGGCCTGGCGAGCTGCTGCCAGTAGGTGGCGCCGAGCGTCTTGGGCACGATCTCGGAGACCAGGAGGATCGTCAGCGTGAGGCCGCCCGAGAACACGGCGATCCACTCGTTGCCGAGCACGCGTAGCGCCAGCGCCCCGCCGAACGTGGCGCCCAGCGTGTTGGCGATCGTGTTCAGCGTGAGGATGGCGGCGATGGGCTCGTCGATGCGCTCCTGCATGCGGTGGAGCCATTCGCCGGCCCGCCCCCCCCGATCGCGCATGAGCGAGACGTAGGAGTAGGAGATCGAGAGGAGGACGGCCTCGAGAATCGAGCAGAGGAACGAGAGCGAGACCGCGCCCCCGACTACGAGAATCAGCGTCGTCATAGGCTGGGCGGAGTATCGCCGCAAGCCGGCGTGGCCACAAGACGTTGCGGCGTGCAGGTTTCCGGGCTCGGGGCTGGCGCCGGCCAAACGTATCGTCTAGTGTGCGCCCATGGACTCGGACGAACTCCAACTCCCTCCGGTCGAGGAGGTCGAGGAGGCGCTCGACCTCTCCGAGGCCGACCGGGACGACCTGCCCGGACTCTACCGCTTCAACACGCGGCGCGTCCCACGGGCCCGCACCGTGGGTCTCAACCTGCTCGTGCTCGTCGCGCTGGCGCACAATGCGCTCGTGTTCGGCGAGGTCGAGGCGGTTCCGTTTCTGGCGCTCGTCGCCTTCGTCGAGGCGTACTGCATCGCGACGTGGCTGGCCATGCGCGCCTGGTTTCAGCCGCTGGGGCGCCGGGGCGTGCATCTGGGCGACCTCTTCCTGTTCACCGACTACATCGTGTTCGACGCGGTGCTCTGGGTGACGGGGGGCACGCAGAGCCTGCTGTGGCCCGTCTTCATCGCACGCATCGCCGATCAGCTCTGGATCCACCGGGCGCGCGGCCGGGTCATGGCGGTGCTGGGCCCTGTCGCCTACGCCGCGCTCCTGGTTCTGTGGGTCGCGTCGGGACACCCCATCGACTGGGGCGTCGAAGCGACCAAGATGGCGGGGCTCATCGCGCTCGGCGCCTACCTCATCCTGCTCTCGTCCGACGGCTGGGAGATCCAGCGGCGCACGCTTCAGGCGAAGGAGTGGATCCTCCGGCTCGAGGAGCAGTCGCGCCAACTCGACGTCGCGCGCCGCGAGGCGGAGAAGGCGAACCGCGCCAAGAGCGAGTTCCTGGCCAGGATGAGCCACGAACTGCGCACACCCCTCAACTCGGTGGTGGGCTTCACGAACGTCCTGCTCAAGAACCGGAGCCTGTCCCTTGGCTCGAAAGAACTTGATTATTTACAGCGTATCCGCTTGAATGCCATGCACTTGATGGGTCTTATCGACGACATTCTCGACATCTCTCGTGTCGAGGAGGGGCGCGTCGAGGTGCGGCGCGCGGGCGTCGATCTGGCCACGCTCGTCGACGAGACCGTGCGTCAGCTCGAGGGGCGGGCACTCGACCGCGACATCGAGCTCGTCGTTGCGATTCCCGACGGGCTGCCCCGCGTGCTGGCCGACGAGGTGCGGCTCAGGCAGGTGCTCATCAACCTGGTCGGCAACGCGCTCAAGTTCACGCCCGAAGGCCGGGTCGAGGTTTCCGTCGAGACGGCCGCCGACGGGGCGCCCGCCGCGATCCACGTTCGCGACACCGGGCCCGGCATCCCCGAGAATCGGCTCGAAGCCATCTTCGAGCCCTTCGAGCAGGTCGACGGTTCGACCGGGCGCCGACACTTCGGGGCGGGGCTGGGCCTGCCGATCGCGCGCTCCTTCTGCGAGTTGATGGGCTTCACGCTTTCGGTCGAGAGCGTCGTGGGGCAGGGGAGCACCTTCAGCGTGCGCATCCCGCCCGAGGCCGTCGAGCGCGACTCGAGCGCTGCGCCGGCCCTGAGCGGCTCGGGGCGCGGCGCCTAGCGGCCGGGCCTGCCGGCCCTGCGCCCATCTCACCCGGAGGATCATCCGACTCCGTTGTCCGAAGCCCGTCCTTCCTACGGTCTGCTGGAGGCGCTCCGCGCCCAGGGAAGCCGCCGCCCCGCGGGGCGGCGCTTCGTGGTTGCCCGCTATTTCGGCGAAGGGGCCGAGGTGCTGCGTGCGCTCGCGCTGCATGGCGGCGGTTGGTCGGGCTTCGAGGTGACCACTCCGGCCCGTCTGGCCGCCCATGTGGCCGCGCGCGAACTCGCGCACGAAGGCCTGAGCGTGCTCGACGACTTCGCCGTGAAGGCGCTGGCCGACGAGGTGCTCGATCGCGTCCTCGAAGGGCCGGCCTGGCAGGCGTTCCGACCGCTGGGTGAGGGCGTGGGGTTTCGCGAGGCGGTGGCGGGCACCCTGCAGGCCCTGCGC
>RFGQ01000427.1 GCA_003695865.1 Gemmatimonadota bacterium
GATAGAGGTTGTCGGGCCGGTTGGGGTCCGGCCCGCCGTGGCCCGCAAAGTAGATGAAGAGGAGATCGTCACAATCGGCCTGCTGCAGGAAGACGAACATCGCCTCGCGCAGCTTCGCCCCGGTGGCCTCGGCGTCCGCCAGGAAGAGGATGTGGTCCTCTTCGAACGGGCCGGCCGCATCCGAGCGCAGGAACTCGTAGATCGCCTCGGCATCGGCACGCGCGAACTCGAGGTCGGGGATGTCGGGCGAGGCGTACTCCCCGATGCCGATCACCACCGCCCAACGCTCGTCCACCCGGGGCGCCGCCACGGCCTCGGTGACCGAACCACCCGGTCCCTCGGCCACCACGCGCACCGTGTCCTGGCTCATGGGCAGGTTCATCTCGGTCCAGAAGCGCTGAGCCTGCTTGCCGGTCAGGCCGAGGCGCGCGGCTTCGGCGGCGTCGAGCGGCTCCACGAAGGCGGGCTTGCCGTCCACCTGCACGCTGCGCGCCTCGCCTATGACCACACCCTCCAGGCGCACCGGATTGAAGAGCGAGGCGCTGCGCTCACCCCGCTTCACCACCCCCAGCCCGCGCGTCGCGGCGTCGCCGGCCGGCTGCACATCGGCCCGCAGGATCGCAAGGCCGGGAGCGTTTCGCGCCTGGGCCTCGCCCAGACGGGCCGGTACCGAACCCGGGTCGGGCACCCAGTAGAGCGCGTTCTGCCAGGGCTCGGCTTCCCAGCGGTTCAACACCTGGCCCACGAACGCGGTGCTCTGCAGAAGCTCCTGCGCGGCCTTGGCGATCACGGCGCGCTTGGCCTGCTGCTCCGTCGCCCGCAGCTCGGGACCGGCCTCGGCCTCGGCCACCGCCATCAGCTCGCCCTTGTCGAGGCGCAGGGCCCGCACGCTCACCTCGGCGGTGCCGACCATGCCCCCCGAGCCCATGGCGTCGGGACGGGCGCTCCAGTCGGCGCGTCCCAACACGAGCACCTGCGCGCCGAAGTCGCGGCCGAGCGACGTGGCCGCCCCCTCGTCACCGGCGAGCGCCGCCTGTACCAACTCGCGCTGAGCCGCGGTGAAGGCCAGCGCGGGGTCCACGATCGGGAAACCCGCCTCGAGCAGGAAGTTCGTCATCGCCCGCGCCGCGACCTGTCCGTTCCCGTCTTCCTGGATGAACACGAGCACCCGCGGCAGCTCGGCTTCGAACTGGATGTCGACTTCGCCCTGCGCGCAGAGCGGCGCCACAACTGCGCCGAGGAGGAGCGCCACCGGAGCCGCCAGCAGTACCGCGGCCCGGGCCAGCGTCTTCCGGGTCCGGTTCCGTTCCATCGACGTCATCCTTCGGCTCCTCGGTTCTCCAGCCGCTCCACGGCACGCTTGGCCGCGCGGTGCGACGGGTGGATCTCGAGCGCCCGGCGATAGTGCTCGAGCGCCTTCTCGATGTTGCCCTGGTCCTCGAAGTCGACGCCCCGCGAGAACTCGATCGTCGCGCCCACCGGGATCGCCTCCATCTCGGGACGCGACGACGGGGGTTCCAGACGCAACCGCTCGGTGAAGCTGTCGGCCATGCGCACCACGACCGAGAGCAGCTCGCTCGTGCGGTCGTTCATCTTCTGCGCCTCGACGATCTCCGAGGTCTCCACATCGACCGCGCGCATGTCCATGCGAAGCTGGTCCGCGATCGACGTCACCTGCCCGTAGATCATGTACTGGGCACCCACGAGTTTGCCGATCTCGACGGCGGTGCTCTCGTCGACCCGGCCCGAGAGCGCGAGCGCCTGCTCGGTGAGGATGTCCTGGAGTTGGTGGCGTTCGATGACCCTGATCCCCGGGCGATCGAGCAGTTCGGTGACGAGCATGGAAGAGACGGCCTTGCCGAGCGGAGCCGAATTACCCGCGGAGCCCATCATGAGCCCCGTGAAGTCGAGCACGGCCACGGTCGGAAGATCGTTGCCTCCGCTCGTGTCGGTCTGTGCGGAGAGCGATGTCGTGAGCAGCAGCGCGCCGATCAGCGCGACGCTCGCCCACCGGTGGGCCTGGATTTGCAAGGAAGGACCTCTCGGCTACGGGGCGCCCGGCGACCCCGGGGAACCTGCGCGGGCGGGCCGATTCCGGCGGCGGAAGAAGACTTTTTCCTTTGCCCGCCGAAACGGCGCTCTTTAAATTTATGAAGCCCCGAACGGGAGTGCGAGCAGTTTTTCCCGTGCACCCCGTTTCGATCGCTTCGCAGGAACATCCCCCCTCCTGAGGACATTCCGATGGACTCTTGGCCGCGGAGACGAAGCCTCGTCGTCTCCACCCTCGGCGTCGCCCTGCTCCTCACCGCCTGCGCCACCGCCCTGCCCGAACTCGGCCCCGCCGACGTGCCGCGCCTGCAGAGCGCCGTCGCCGAAGCTCCCGACGACTTCGACCTGCAGACCCAACTGGGGATCGCGCTCTACCGATCCGATCGCTTCGAAGAGGCCCGCGACGTGCTCACCGCGGTCGTCGAATCCGGAGAAGCCGGTGGAGCCGCCTACCTCTTCCTGGGTCTGGCGAACGAATCCCTGGAGGACTGGACCGCGGCGCGGCAGGCGTACTCTGCATACCTCGACGCAGGCCGCTGGGATCCGCTCAAGGAGCAGATCCGCGACCGCCTGCTGCTGATCGCCCGCAACGAATTGCGAGCCCAGGCCCGGCAGGCGCTGGCCCAGGAGTCCGAGCTCACCACGCAGCCGCCGACGCCCCGGACCGTCGCCGTGTTCCCCTTCCGGCTGGTGTCGGACGACGAATCGCTGGAGCCGCTCCAGGTCGCGCTGGCCGACATGATGATCACCGATCTGTCGATCTCGAACGCGGTCACCGTGCTCGAGCGCACGCAGATCCAGTCGCTCCTGGACGAGATGGCGCTGTCCGAAGCCGGCTACACCGAGGCCGCGACCGGCGCGCGTGCCGGCCGCCTGCTGCGGGCCGAACACGTGGTGCAGGGCGCGCTCACGACACTCGGCGACGAGACGCTGCGCTTCGACGCCGACGTGCTCAACACCGAGCGGGCGTCGTCGGCGGGCCGCATCAGCGACGAGGACCGGCTCGAAGCGCTCTTCGACATGGAGAAGGAAGTGGTCTTTCGCGTGCTCGAGGTCTTGGGCGCGGAACTCACGCCGGCCGAGCGGCAGGCCATCAACGAGAATCGGGCGGAGAACCTGCTCGCCTTCCTCGCCTATGGGCAGGGCCTGCAGGCGCTCGACCGGGGCGACTACCAGGCCGCCCAGCAGTTTTTCGACCAGGCGGTGCAGCTCGACCCGGGCTTCGGCGCCGCCGGCCAGGCGCGCTTCGAGGCCGAAGGGCTGGGTGACGCAGCGGGCCAGTCGCCCGACGACCTCGCCAACAACGCCACGGGCGAGACGGGTGGCGTCACGGGCGTGCCGGGCACCGACCGCTACAACACCGACCTGCTTCGCCAGACCGCCGGCGACGTGAACCCCTCGCCCTCGGGCGACCTGCTCGACCAGGGGACCACCGGTGACGGCGCGCGCAAGCAGACCGACGAGCGCGACCCGCAGCAGGAGGCCGGAAACGGCGAAGGGCCCACGTCGACCCGCTCGCGGCTGCCCATCCGCATCCGCCGTCCGGGCGGCGGGTCGTCGGGCTCGGGCGGCGTGCCCGCTCGACCGGGAGGGGGACGATGAGCGCCCGGGTGCGGGGCGCGCTGGCTGTTGTGGCCGCGCTCGGCGTGGCCACCGCGCCGGCCGGCGCCCAGCAGGTCGACCGCTCCCTCGGGGTGGGCTTCGTGTTCCAGGGCTACAGCTTCGACCAGAGCCTCGGGGTGGACGCCGCGAACCTGTTCATGATTCCCGTGGCCTACCGCCAGCCGCTGGGCGAGCGCTTCACCGCCGAGCTCTACACGGCATGGGCCGAGGGCCGCGTCGAGCAGGCCGACCGCACCTTCGTGCTCAACGGTCCGGTCGACACACGGCTGCGCGCCACCTATCAGGCAACCCCCTGGGCGCTGGTCACCGTGTCGGCGAACTTCCCGACCGGCAACGCCCGCCACGACACGCGCGAGGCGGTCGTCGCATCCGTCCTGTCTTCGGATCTGCTGGGCTTCCGCGAGGCCACCTGGGGTACCGGTTTCGCCGTCACGGCAGGCGTGGCCACGGCACACCGCCTCGGGTCGTGGGGACTCGGACTGGGCGGCAGCGTGCGCCTCACCGACGGCTACCAGCCCCAGGCCGACACGTCGTTCTCGTACACGCCGGGCAACGAAGTACGCCTGCGTGTCGCGCTCGACCGCCAGGTGGGCGAGACAGGCACGTTCACCGGTGGTCTCAGCTACCAGACGTTCTCGAGCGACGAGGTCGACGGTCGCAACCTGTTCCAGGCCGGCGACCGCCTGCGCGCCGACGCCTCGTACGCATTCCGCGCCGGGGGTTCGACGTACCGGCTGTTCGCGGCCAACGTCTGGCGTGACAACGGTGACCTGAGCCTGCCGATCATCAACGACGCAGGCGCGGTCGTGGGCGACACGGTCATCGTGACCTCGTGGCAGAACGTTTTCATCGCCGGCGTGAGCGGCGCTTTCCGCGTGGGGCCCACGCTTTACCTGCGACCGGCCGTGGACTTCAGGGTTCAGAGCCGCGAGGCCGGTCAGGACGCGGGCTCGGGCTGGCTGCTCGGAGCCTCGGCCGATCTGCCGCTGCGCGTGTTCGGGAGCGTGGACCTGTTCCCGCGGGTTCGGATCACGGTCGGCGGGATCAAAGGCCCCGGCGGATCGACCGAGGGGTTCTGGGGCGGGGAGGCGGGCGCGACCCTCCGCTTCCGCTGAGGCGCCGTCGACCCCGAGCGGTCATGCACGGGCGTTGCGGACCGAAGCAAACGGCGACCGGAACACGACTCCACAAAACGACGATCATGCGCATCGCCATCAATACGGGCGGGGGTGACGCCCCCGGCCTCAACGCGGTCATCCGCGCCGTCGTCCTCTCGGCCCTCAATCAGGGCTGGGAGGTCTTCGGTATCCGCAACGGCTACGAGGGCCTGTTGTCGGGGGAGGGAGTGACCCCCCTCACGCGCGCGGACGTACGCGGCATCACACACCTCGGCGGCACCATCCTGGGCACGACCAACCGGGGCAATCCACTCGAGTGGCCCTGCCCACGGCCCGACGGGACGGTCGAGATCCGCGACCGCTCCGGGGACATCGCCCGCGCGTTCGAAGAGCTCGACCTCGACGCCCTCATCGCGATCGGCGGCGACGGTTCGCTGCGCATCGCGAGCGCGCTCGCGGACAAGGGCATCCCCGTCGTCGGCGTGCCCAAGACGATCGACAACGACCTGGCCGCCACGCAGGTCACGTTCGGCTTCCACACCGCCGTCGAGGTCGCCACCGACGCGATCGGGCGGCTCCACTCCACCGCCGAGGCGCACCAGCGCGTCATGGTGGTGGAACTCATGGGCAGGCACGCCGGGTGGATCGCGCTCTTCGCGGGCGTGGCGGGCACGGCCGACGTGATCCTGATTCCCGAGATTCCCTACAGCATGGACTCGGTCTGCCAGAAGGTCGAGGCGCGATACGCCAACGGTGCGGGCTTCGCCATCGTCGTGGTGGCCGAAGGCGCCTACCCGGTGGGGGGCAAACCCTTCTTTCAGGACCCGGGAGGCGCCGGACGGAACGCCCGCCTCGGCGGCATCGGTGAGGTGGTCGCCCATGAGATCGCCGAGCGCACGGGCCGCGAGACCCGCTCCCTCGCGCTGGGCCACCTGCAGCGGGGCGGCTCTCCGGTGGCCTACGACCGCCTGCTCGCACTCCGCTTCGGGGCCGCCGCCGTCGACCTGGTGAAGGAGCGCTGCTTCGGCTGCATGGTCGCGCTCGATCCTCCGGACGTGCACGCGGTGCCCCTGGCCGAGGCGGTGGAGCGCATCAAGACCGTTCCGGTGGAGGGCGACGTCGTGCGCACCGCGCGCGCGCTCGGCATCTCGTTCGGCGACTGAGACCTCGTGCCCGTCCGGGCATCGGCCCCTATGTTGCCCGCGCGACGACCGGCGGACCACCCGGGAGCGTTCCCGCGCCCGCCGCGTACCCGGCAGAACCACAGCGTGGAAGGAAGTCGAGGATGAACGGGACGGTTCGAGCGGGCCTCAGCATGCTCGCGTTGCTCTTTCCCCTGGCCACGACGGCCCAGACCGTAGCCACCTACGAGCCCGAGGTCGCGCGCGGCATCGAGTTTCCCCTCACGATCCGAAACATCATGCGCGGCCCCGAGCTGGTGGGGGAGGCGCCGGTCGGCGTCACCTGGAGCGACGATTCGAACTGGATCTACTTTCGCTGGCGGCCGGGGGGAGGAGCCTGGCACGACAGCCGTTCGCTCTACCGGGTGCCCGCCGAGGGGGGCGAACCCGAGCGCATCCCCGACGAGGTCGCCGACACGCTCGGGCCGCGCCTGAGCGGGGGCGACATCTCGCCCGACGGACGCCTGCGCGTGACCGCTTCGGGCGGCGACCTCTACCTGGTCGACCGCCGCTCGGGCGAGATCACCCGCCTGACCGAAACCACCGACGGTGAGTCCTCACCGCGCTTCTCCGCCGACGGCAGGCGCATCTTCTACCGCCAGGGCGACAATTTATACGCGATGCCCGTGCGCGGAGGCGGCCCCATCGAGCAGCTCACCGATATCCGCTCCGGGCCGCCGCCCGGCGCACGTCCCGAAGCGGCGGGGCAACGTGGGCTCCTCGAAGCTCAACAGGCGGAACTCTTCGAGCACATCCGTATCCGCAAGGAGCGCGAAGAGGAGCAACGCGTCGCCCGCGAGCGGGCCGAGGAGCGGCGCCCCGTCGCGCCCACCTACATCGCCAAGGACGAGCGCGTCCAGCAGCTCGACGTCGATCCCACGGGTCGCTGGGTGGCGCTGCAGGTGGCGAAACCGGCCCCGGGGTCGAAGAACACGATCGTGCCCGCCTGGGTGACCGAATCGGGCTATACCGAAGACCTGAACGCGCGGCCCAAGGTGGGTGACCGTCAGGGAGAGACCCGCTTCGCGCTGATCGACACCGAAGCCGGTGAGACCACCTGGCTCGACGTCTGGCCGGCCGCCGAGGACGCGCCGGGCGAGGGCGGCGAAGAGGGTGCGGGCGCGCCGCGGGACGCCTCGGACCACCCGGTCCTCGCCTCGGGCGCGTTGCGGGGCTGGAACGATGCGGGCACGCATGCGCTGCTCACCGCGATCTCGTTCGACTACAAGGAGTGGCGCCTCTACGCGCTCGAGGCGGCGACCGGCTCGCTCACGCTGCTCGACAGCCTGCAGGACAGCGCCTGGGTGGGCGGCCCCTGCTTCTCGTTCGTGGGGCCCTGCACCGGCTGGATTCCCGACTCCGACCGCGCCTGGTACGTGAGCGAGGCGACCGGATGGGCCCACCTCTATACGGTGCGCGCCGACGGCGGCGACCGGCGGGCGCTCACCGAGGGCGCCTGGGAGGTGCGCGGGGTCTCCATCCCCGAGGGCGCCGACTACTTCGTGCTACACACGTCGGAGGCCTCGCCCTACGACACGCAGGCCTACCGCATGGACTTCGACGGGTCCGACCGCCGCCGGCTCACCGACGCGCCCGGCCTGCACCAGGTGACCGTCTCGCCCGACGGGGAGCGCTTCGCCGACGTCTTCTCGCGCTCCAACCGCCCACCCGAGCTGTTCGTGGCGCGCAACCGTCCGGGCGCCGAACTGGAGCAGGTGACGGTCTCGCCGACGGCGGAATGGCTCACCTTCCCCTGGAAGGAAGCCGAGATCGTCGAGGTACCCGCCCGCGACGGCACGCTCGTTCCGGCCCGCATCTACCGGCCCGCCGACGTGGGCGCCCGGCCCAACGGCGCGGGCGTCGTGTTCGTGCACGGAGCCGGTTACCTGCAGAACGTGCACCACGGATGGTCGGGCTACTACCGGGAGTTCATGTTCCACCACTTCCTGGCGGCCCAGGGCTACACGGTGCTCGATCTCGACTACCGGGGCTCGGCCGGTCACGGGCGTGACTGGCGCACCGCGACCTACCGCTGGATGGGCGGCAAGGACCTGAGCGACAACGTCGACGGTGCCGAGTGGCTGGTGGAACACGAAGGCGTCGACCCCGAACGGTTGGGCATCTACGGTGGATCGTACGGCGGCTTCATCACGCTGATGGCGCTCTTCACCGAACCGGGCCGCTTCAAGGCGGGCGCCGCGCTGCGCTCGGTGACCGACTGGGCGCACTACAACCACTGGTACACGTCGCGCATCCTCAACCAGCCGCAGGACGACGAAGAGGCGTACCGCCGATCCTCGCCCATCTACTTCGCCGAGGGACTCCAGGACCACCTGCTCATCCTGCACGGCATGGTCGACACGAACGTCCACTTCTCGGACGTGGTGCGCCTGGCGCAGCGCCTGATCGAGCTGGGCAAGGAGACCTGGGAAATGGCCGTCTACCCGGTGGAGAACCACGGATTCGTCGAGCCCGCTTCGTGGACCGACGAATACCGGCGCATCTACGAGCTGTTCGACCGATGGATCGGCGGCGGCGCGCTCGTGCGACCCGACCGATGAGGCCGACCGGGAGGGCGGCGGGACGGCGCCTCGC
>RFGQ01000428.1 GCA_003695865.1 Gemmatimonadota bacterium
ACAAGGAGCTGCGCTTCGCGATTCGCGAGGGCGGCCGCACGGTCGGCGCCGGCGTCGTCACCGAGATCATCGAGTAAGGAATTCGAGATGGCCGACAGGATTCGGATTCGTCTGAAGGCGTTCGATCACTGGGTCGTGGATCAGACCGCGGCCGACATCGTACGCACGGCGCAGAAGACCGGTGCGAGCGTGCGGGGGCCGATTCCCCTGCCCACCCGCCGGCAGCGCTGGACGGTGCTGCGCTCGCCGCACATCGACAAGAAGAGCCGGGAGCAGTTCGAGCTCCGGACGCACAAGCGGCTGATCGACATCGTCGACAGCCGTCCGCAGACGATCGACGCCCTGACCAAGCTGGATCTGCCGGCCGGCGTGGACGTCGAGATCAAGGTCGACTGACGATGGCCGGATTGATCGGAAAGAAGATCGGGATGACCCGGGTGTTCGACGAGAACGGGGCGGCAGTGTCCGTCACGGTCGTCGAAGCCGGGCCCTGCCCGGTCGTACAGGTGAAGACGCCCGAAACGGACGGGTACTCCGCGGTGCAGCTCGGCTTCGGCGCCAAGAAGGAGAAGCGCGCCACCAGGGCCGAGCTGGGGCACGCGGCCAGGGTCGGCCTCGAGGCCGCGCCGCGCGTGCTGCGGGAGTTCCCGCTCGCCGAGGGCGAGGCGTTCGAGCCCGGGCAGGAGCTCACCGTGGAGCTCTTCGAGCCCGGCGATGCCGTGAAGATCACGGGGACGTCGAAGGGACGCGGCTTCCAGGGCGTGGTGAAGCGTTACGGCTTCGCCGGCCGCCCCGGTGGGCACGGGCACCCGATGTCCCGCAACCCCGGCTCCCTGGGGCCGGGCACGGACCCCTCGCGCGTCATCAAGGGGAAGAAGCTTCCCGGACGCATGGGCGGTCACCGGGTCACGACCCGGAACATCCAGGTGGTGAAGGTCGACCCCGAGCGGAACCTGCTCTTCCTGAAGGGGAGCGTTCCGGGGGCTCGCAACTCCTACGTCCTGATCCAGAAGTGACGACGATGTACAAGGCGCGTTACTACAAGGCCGACGGCGCGGAGGGCGGGGAGCAGCAGCTTCCGGACTGGCTCTTCGACGGCGTCATCAACGAGGCCGCGCTGCATCAGGCGGTGAAGGTCTACCAGGCGAACCAGCGCCAGGGCACCGCCGCGGCGAAGTCGCGGGGCGAGGTGGCCGGCGGCCGTCACAAGCCGTGGCGGCAGAAGGGCACCGGCCGCGCCCGTCAGGGCACGATCCGGGCGCCCCACTGGGAGGGCGGCGGTGTGGCGTTCCCGCCCCAGCCGCACTCCTGGAGGCTGAAGCTGCCCAAGCAGGTGCGGGCGCTCGCCCACCGGTCGGCGTACAACGCGCGGGCCGAGGCCGAGCGCGTGGTGCTGGTCGATGCCCTCGACTTCGAGGCGCCGAAGACCAGGCGCATGGTCGAGCTGCTCCAGCGGGTCGGCGTGGAGCGCAAGGCGCTCGTTCTGACCGACGGGGTCAAGCACAACGTGTACCTGTCGGCCCGCAACCTGCCGAACGTGATCGTGCGGCCGTTCGGCCAGGAGTCGGTCTACGACGTGCTGTGGGCCGCAACGGTGATCATCGAGACGACGGCGCTCGAGAACGCGCTGCCGGCCCGCGCCCATGAGCGCGCCCAGGCGTCGCGGGGTCACGAGCCCGAAGTGCGTGCGCTCGAAGCGCAGGCGCTCGAAGAGGCCGAGGCGAAGCGCGCGGCGCTGAGCGAGGTGCGCAAGGCCCGGCGGATGGCGCAGGAGGCGCGCCGTGCGGGGGTGAGCGCTCCGGCCGGGAGCGCGGCGAAGAAGAGCGCGCCGGCGAAGCCGAAGGTCGAAGCGAAGGCGCCCAAGGCCGAGAAGGCGGTGCCGGCGGCCAAGGCGGAGAAGGCGGCCCCGGCCCCCGAGGTCGACGCGCTCGATCCGGCCACGGTGGCGCTGCCCAAGGTCGGCGATTTGGCCGACTTCCTGGCCCGGTTCGACGATCCGGCAGACATCGAGACGCTGCGCGCGCGCGACAGCCGCAAGACCGCGCAGTCGCATTACGACGCCCGCCTGCTCGAGCTGACGGGACGGGGCACGTCGGACGAGGAGGATGGCGATGCGTGACGTCTACGACGTGATCTACGCGCCGGTGATCACGGAGAAGAGCACGGAAGCGCTCGAGAGCAACGTGTACACGTTCCTCGTCAACGAGAGCGCCAACAAGGTCGATATCGCTCGCGCGATCGAGCAGCTGTGGGACGTCACGGTCGAGGACGTCCGCACCATGCGCTATGCCGGAAAGGCGAAGCGCGCGTTCCTGGGCCGGGTCAACCGGAACTGGAGCCTGGGGCGGCGACCCTCGTTCAAGAAGGCCGTGGTGCAGCTCGCCGAGGGCGATCACATCGAGTTCTACGAGGTCGGGTAAAGACCGATGGCGATCAAGAAGTTCAAGCCGGTAACACCGGGCAGCCGATTCCGCTCGATCGTCGACAACGCGGACGTCCTCACCAAGAAGGAGCCCGAGGCGTCGCTGGTCGAGCCGCTCCGGAAGAGCGGGGGACGGAACCATCACGGGCGCATCACGAGCCGGCGCCGCGGAGGCGGACACAAGCGTCGCTACCGCCGCATCGACTTCAAGCGCGACAAGTTCGGCGTGCCCGGAACGGTCGCGGCGATCGAGTACGACCCGAACCGGTCGGCGAACATCGCGCTGATCCACTACGCGGACGGAGACAAGCGCTACATCCTCCATCCGCGCGGGCTGCAGGTGGGCGACACGGTGATGTCGGGCCCCGATGCCGAGATCCGGCTGGGGAACGCGCTGCCGCTGTCGGCCATCCCGCTCGGTACGGTCGTGCACAACATCGAGCTCAAGCCGAAGAAGGGCGGACAGATGGCCCGTTCGGCAGGAGCCGGGGTGCAGATCGTGGCCAAGGAGGGCGACTACGTCGCACTCCGGCTGCCCAGCACCGAGATGCGCCAGGTCCACAAGGACTGCATGGCGACGATCGGTCAGGTGGGGAACATCGAGCACAACCTGCAGAACATCGGTAAGGCCGGCGCGAACCGGTGGCGCGGAAAGCGCCCCAAGGTGCGCGGCGTGGCCATGAACCCGGTCGACCATCCGCTCGGCGGTGGTGAGGGCCGGGCGTCGGGCGGCCGGCCCGCGGTGTCCCCCTGGGGCAAGCGGGAGGGCAAGAAGACCCGCAAGAAGAAGAAGCAGTCGAACAAGTACATCATCCGTGGGCGGAAGCGCGGGAAGGCGACCCAGTAAGGGTGCCGACCCCCGTCGAACGAACGATCCGAGGTCTGTGAGCGATGCCGCGTAGCGTCAAGAAGGGGCCCTACATCGACCCCAAGCTGTTGAAGAAGGTCGAGGCGATGAACGCCCGTGGGGAGAAGAAGGTCATCAAGACCTGGGCCCGCGCGTCGACGATTTCGCCCGAGTTCGTGGGGCATACGATCGCCGTGCACAACGGCAACAAGTTCGTGCCCGTCTACGTGACGGAGAACATGGTCGGCCACAAGCTCGGCGAGTTCGCGCCCACGCGGCTGTTCCGCGGGCACGGTGGCAAGCTCGCCGACAAGCGGTCGCGCGCCCGGTGAGCAGGGAGACGGTGACGATGCAAGCCAAGGCAATTGCGCGGCACGTCCGCATGAGCCCCCGCAAGGTGCGTCTGGTCGTCGACCAGATCCGCGGGCTCAGCGTGAACGAGGCCTACGCGATCCTGCAGTTCTCGAAGAAGGCGGCCGCCGAGCCGGTTTCGAAGACGCTGCGCTCGGCGGTGGCGAACGCCCAGGACCGTGCGCAGCACGAGGGTGAGACGCTCGACGTCGACGACCTGGTCGTGCGCGAGGCCTACGTGGACGAGGGTCCCACGCTGCGCCGCTGGCGGGCCGCAGCGATGGGCCGCGCCGCGCCGCGCCGGAAGCGCTCGAGCCACATCACCGTCGTGGTGGACACCAAGGAATAGGCATGGGACAGAAGACGCATCCCCACGGGTTCCGACTCGGAGTCGTCAAGGACTGGAAGTCGCGCTGGTACGCCGAGCGTGACTTCCCCCGGCTCCTCAAAGAGGACGAGACCATCCGGCGCTACCTGCACCGGCGGCTCTCGCACGCCGCGATCTCGAAGGTCGAGATCGAGCGCAAGCCGTCCAAGATCGTCGTGACGATCCACACGGCGCGTCCCGGCGTGGTGATCGGCAAGCGCGGAGCCGAGGTCGACAAGCTGCGCGACGAGCTCGCGGTGCTCACGAACGCCGAGATCTCGGTCAACGTCGAGGAGATTCGCCGGCCCGAGATCGAGGCGCAGCTCGTGGCCGACAACGTCGCGCATCAGCTGCGTCAGCGGATCTCGTTCCGCCGGGCCATGAAGCGCGCGGTGCAGGC
This sequence comes from Gemmatimonadota bacterium, assembly GCA_003695865.1. Classification (GTDB taxonomy): domain Bacteria; phylum Gemmatimonadota; class Gemmatimonadetes; order Longimicrobiales; family Gaopeijiaceae; genus J028. The sequence continues at coordinate 4,388 of RFGQ01000428.1, forward strand.
CGCCATGCGCTCGGGCGCGGAGGGGATCAAGATCCAGTGCTCCGGCCGCCTCGGCGGCGCGGAGATCGCCCGCACCGAGGGCTACCAGGAGGGCCGCGTGCCGCTCCACACCCTGCGGGCCGACATCGACTATGCGGAGGCTCCCGCGCACACGACCTACGGAACGGTGGGCGTGAAGTGCTGGATCTTCCGGGGTGAGGTCATCGAAGATCGCCGCGGTCGCACGTACTCGGCCGGTGGTTGAGGAGAGCTAAGCCATGCTGTCGCCGAAGCGGGTAAAGCACAGGAAGGTCCACAAGGGCCGCATGACGGGATTCGCCTATCGCGGCAACAAGGTCTCCTTCGGGGAGTTCGGGCTGCAGGCGACCGAGTGCGGATGGATCACGAACCGCCAGATCGAGGCGGCTCGTGTGGCCATGACCCGCCACATCAAGCGTGGCGGGAAGGTCTGGATCCGCATTTTCCCCGACAAGCCGATCACGCGGAAGCCCGCGGAGACGCGCATGGGGAAGGGGAAGGGGAACCCCGAGATGTGGGTGGCCCCGGTGAAGCCCGGCCGCATGATGTTCGAACTCGAGGGCGTGCCCGAGAAGGTGGCCCAGCGGGCCATGGAGCTGGCCGCGGCCAAGCTGCCGGTGGCGACGCGCTTCGTGGTGCGCGATCGGCAGCTCGGGTAAGGAGAAACAGCGATGAAGGCCGAAGAAGTACGAGAGCTGGACAACACCGAGCTCACCGCGCGGCTCGCGGAGCTGAAGGAGGAGCAGTTTCGCCTCCGCTTCCGCGCCTCGACGATGGAGCTCGAGAACCCGAAGAGGCTGTCGGCGATCCGCAAGGACATCGCCCGCATCAAGACGATCCTGCGCGAGCGCGAGCTCGCCGGGAACGCCTGAGTAAGGAACGGTGGCGAAGACCATGGCTGAACAGGTGGAGACCCCCGAAACCGGGACCGAGCGGGGCCGGCGCAAGACGCGCATCGGCGTCGTGACGAGCGACAAGCAGGACCGCACGGTCACCGTGATGGTGGAGCGGACGTTCTCGCACCCGCTGTACGGGAAGTCCGTCACGCGCACGAAGAAGTACCACGCCCACGACGAGAACAACGAGTACCAGGTGGGCGACGTGGTGCGCATCATGGAGACCCGCCCGCTGTCGAAGACGAAGCGGTGGCGGGTGGTGGAGCTCATCGAGCGTCCGGCCTGAGCCGGAGCGCCGCTCGCTCGACAGGGACGTATCGGAGACCGAGATGATTCAGCAGGAGTCCATCCTCCGCATCGCGGACAACACGGGCGCCAAGAGCGCCCTGTGCATCCGCGTACTCGGCGGGTCGCGCCGGCGTTACGCCAGCGTGGGCGACGTGATCGTGGCCACGGTGAAGGACGCGATCCCCAACTCGCCGGTGAAGAAGGGCGAGGTCGTCCGCGCCGTCGTGGTGCGCACGGCCAAGGAGGTCCGCCGCAAGGACGGATCGTACATCCGCTTCGACGACAACGCGGCCGTGCTGATCAACCAGCAGGGCGAGCCGCGGGGCACGCGCATCTTCGGGCCCGTGGGCCGTGAGCTGCGCGAGAAGCGCTACATGAAGATCGTTTCGCTCGCTCCGGAGGTGCTGTGATGGCCGGGCCCAAGTACAGGATCGTGAAGGGGGACCGGGTTCGCGTGATCCGCGGCAACTACCGGAACCAGGAGGGCACCGTCCTTCGTGTGCTGCGCGACGAGGGCCGGGTCGTGGTCGAGGGCGTGAACCGACGCAAGAAGCATCAGCGCCCCACGCAGGCCGACCCCGACGGCGGCATCATCACCTTCGAGGCGCCGATCCACATCTCGAACGTCATGCTCATCGACCCCACGACCGGCGAACCCAGCCGGGTGCGGATGCGGGCCGAAGCGGACGGAATGAAGGAGCGGATCGCCGTCAAGAGCGGAAACCCGATCCCCAAGCCGTAACGCGCACCGCTCTGGAGGGGGCGCGCGGGCGGGAGCCGTCGCACCGCTGAGGGCGACGTACACTGCACGCTGAGGACACGATGGAACCGAGACTTCTGAGACACTACAGGACGCACGCCGTGCCGGCGCTGTCCGAACAGTTCGGATACAAGAATCCGCATCGGATCCCGCGGATCACCAAGGTCACGCTCAACGTGGGGCTGGGCGAGGCGCCCAAGAACCAGAAGCTGCTCGACTCGGTGGTCGAGGAGCTGGGCGTGATCACAGGCCAGCGCCCCATCGTGACGCGGGCCCGCAAGTCGATCTCGAACTTCGCCCTGCGCGAAGGCATGCCCATCGGCGCCGCCGTGACGCTGCGCCGCCGCCGCATGTACGAGTTCCTGGATCGGCTGGTGAGCATGGCGATTCCGCGGATTCGCGACTTCCGCGGTCTGCCCACCCGGGCGTTCGACGGGCGCGGCAACTACACGATGGGCGTGCGCGAGCAGATCATCTTCCCGGAGATCGACTACGACCGCGTCGGTCAGATCCACGGGATGAACATCACCGTGGTGACGTCGACCGACCGCGACGACGAGGCGCTCGCGCTGCTGCGCGAGATGGGCTTCCCGTTCCGCGGCGAGACGCCGGTCATCATCGGACAGGTCAACTGACTGGGGAAGAGGAATGGCCAGAAAAGCGCTGATCGAGCGCAACAATCGGAAGCCGAAGTTCCAGGTTCGTCACCGCAACCGCTGTCAGCGGTGCGGGCGGCCGCGGGCGTACCTCCGCCGTTTCGGGATCTGCCGCATCTGCTTCCGGCAGATGGCCCTTCGGGGCGAGATCCCGGGCGTCCGGAAGTCCAGCTGGTAAAGGATCGAAACCGCTATGATGACGGATCCCATCGCGGACATGCTGACCCGCATCCGCAACGCCGGGAGCGCGGGGCACCGCTGGGCCGATATGCCGGTCTCGAAGCTGAAGATCGAGATCGCGCGTCTGCTCAGAGAGAACCACTTCGTGCACGACTTCAAGGTGCTCGACGACGGCAAGCACGGAGTGCTTCGGGTATACCTGAAGTATCACGAGGACGGACCCGTGATCCGGCACCTGGAGCGCGTCTCGCGTCCGGGGCGCCGCCACTACGTGGGCAAGGACGAGATCCCGCGGGTCCGCAACGGTCTGGGAATGGCCATCCTGTCGACTTCTCGCGGGCTGCTGTCCGATCGTGCGGCCCGCAAGGAGGGCGTCGGCGGCGAGCTGATGGCCCTAATCTGGTAACGGAAGAGAACGATGTCGCGGATTGGTAAGAAGCCCGTCGAGATCCCGAACGGCGTCGACCTGACGCTCGACGGTGGGACGGTGCGTGTGAAGGGCCCCAAGGGCGAGCTCACGCTCGACGTCCACCCCGATATGAAGATCGCGGTGGAGGACGGCGCGCTCACCGTGGAGCGGCCCTCCGATCAGCCGAACCACCGGGCGCTTCACGGCCTCACGCGGTCGCTGATCGCGAACATGGTCGAGGGCGTGACGAACGGGTTCACGAAGACGCTCGAGATCCAGGGCGTCGGCTACCGCGCCGAGAGCAAGGGGAAGGGCATCACGCTCCACCTCGGCTTCTCGCACCCGATCGAGTATCAGGCGGTGGACGGCGTGACCCTCGAGGTGCCCAACCCCACGACGGTGGTGGTGTCGGGCCCCGACAAGCAGGCCGTCGGTCAGGCCGCGGCCGAGATCCGGAGCTTCCGGCCGCCGGAGCCCTACAAGGGCAAGGGCGTTCGGTATCAAGGCGAGCACGTCCGGCGTAAGGCCGGTAAGACCGCCGGTAGCTGATCCAGCGACGGCAGCGGACGGAGATCATGAGCACGATGAAGAGGAGCAGGGCGAGCCGCGAAGCGCGCCGCCAGCGGCGTCACGCGCGCATCCGGAAGCGCATCTGGGGCACGGCCGAGCGGCCCCGCCTCGTGGTCTTCCGGTCACTCAAGAATATCGAGGGCCAGATCGTCAACGACGACGAGGGACGCACGATCGTGGGTCTCTCCACGCTCTGCGACGAGCTGGACGACTTTCAGGCGGAGGGCCCCAACAAGCGCACCGAGAAGGCGCGCGCCGCCGGCAAGCTGCTGGCCGAGCGGGCCCGAGCTGAGGGGATCGAGGCTGTCGTGTTCGATCGCGGCGGCTACCAGTATCACGGCCGGGTCCAGGCCTTCGCCGAGGGCGCCCGGGAGGGAGGGCTGAAGTTCTGATGGCCAGAGAACAGAAGCAGCGGCGCCGCGAGGGGCCCGAGCTGACCGAGAACGTCATCCACATCAACCGTGTGGCCAAGGTGGTGAAGGGCGGCCGGCGGTTCTCGTTCACGGCGCTGGTGGCCGTGGGAGACGGCAAGGGTCAGGTGGGCGTCGCGCTGGCGAAGGCGAACGAGGTGGCCGAGGCCATCCGCAAGGCGTTCGAGCGCGCCCGCCGCAACATGGTGACGGTGCCGCTCGAGCACGGCACGCTCCCGCACGAGATCGTGGGCGAATGGGGCGCCGGCCGTGTGCTGCTGCGGCCCGCGGCTCCCGGTACCGGCGTGATCGCCGGGGGGCCGGTGCGCGCGGTGCTGGAGGCGGCCGGCGTGACCGACGTGCTCACCAAGAGCCTGGGCACGAACAACCCGATCAACGTGGTGCGGGCCACCATGCAGGGGCTCACGTCCCTGGTGACGGCGGAGCAGGTCGCGCGCGAGCGCGGGGTGCCCGTCGAGGCCATCATCGGAGGCTGACATGGCTGGGAAGCTGTCCATCACGCAGGTACGCAGTGGCGTGGGCCGAAAGCAGGACCATCGGCGCACGCTCGAAGCGCTCGGACTCAAGAAGCACCAGCAGACCGTGGTGCACGACGATACGCCCGCGATTCGCGGGATGGTGAACAAGGTCTCGTACCTCGTCGAGGTGGTCGAGATCGACGGCTGACCCGCACGGGCGCCCGGGTGCGTCCGGGTCCGCGATACCGATAGGAACGAGGAAAGCATGGCTGAGCTGCACGATCTGAAGCCCGCCGAGGGGTCCACCAGGGACCGCAAGCGGGTGGGGCGAGGCCCGGGCTCGGGGACCGGCAAGACCGCCGGCCGCGGGCAGAAGGGTCAGAAGTCCCGCAGCGGTGGCGGCGTCCCCCGGTGGTTCGAGGGCGGACAGATGCCCCTGCAGCGGCGTATTCCGAAGCGCGGATTCACCCCGCTGAAGCGCACGACCTACCAGATCGTCAACGTGGGCGACCTGGCGCGCGTCGAGGGCGACGTGGTGAACCCCGAGACCCTGGGTGCGGCCGGTCTGGTGCGTGCCCCCGAGGGGCTCGTGAAGCTTCTGGGGAACGGTGAGGTCGAGCGGGCGTTCAAGGTGGAGGTGCACGCGATCAGCGCCGGAGCGCGCAGCAAGATCGAAGCGGCGGGTGGCTCGGTGGCGCTGCTCGAGCGGGGCGCCGCCGCCGCGGAGGCCGAAGCGGTCGAGGT
>RFGQ01000429.1 GCA_003695865.1 Gemmatimonadota bacterium
CCGAGGCGCCCCCGCCCCCGACTCCCGACACGGTGCCCCCGGAGGTCCGCCGATGACCATGCACGAGAAGCTCCAGCGCCTGGAAGAGCTCCGCGCCGAAGCCGAGCGGGGCGGGGGAGAAGAGCGCCTCGCCGCCCAACACGCCCGGGGCAAGCTGTCGGCCCGCGAACGGCTCGACCTGTTGCTCGACGACGGGTCGTTCGTCGAACTCGACCGCTTCGTGACCCATCGCTCGACCGAGTTCGGGCTGGCCGGCAAGAAGGTGCTCGGCGACGGCGTGGTCACCGGTTACGGCACGATTCACGGCCGGCTGGTCTACGTCTTCTCGCAGGATTTCACGGTCTTCGGCGGCTCTCTCTCCGAAGCGCACGCCGAGAAGATCGTGAAGCTTCAGGAACTGGCCCTCAAGAACGGAGCGCCCATCGTGGGGCTCAACGATTCGGGAGGAGCCCGCATTCAGGAGGGTGTGGTCTCGCTCGGCGGCTACGCCGACATCTTTCTGCGCAACACGCTGGCGTCGGGTGTCGTCCCCCAGATCAGCGTGATCCTCGGCCCGTGTGCCGGGGGCGCCGTCTATTCGCCGGCCATTACCGACTTCGTGTACATGGTGCGGGGCACCAGCTTCATGTTCGTGACCGGTCCCAACGTCGTGAAGACGGTCACGCACGAAGATGTCGACATGGAGGGGCTCGGCGGCGCCGACGTGCACGCGTCGAAGAGCGGTGTCGCCCACTTCGCGTTCGACTCCGAACCCCAGTGCCTCGCCGCCGTGCGCGAGCTCTTCGAGTACATCCCGCAGAACAACGCCGAGCCGGCGCCGCACCGCGAGAGCGCCGATCCGCCGGATCGACAGGATGAGAAACTACTCGAGATCGTGCCGGATAACCCAAATAAACCCTATGACATGCATGATGTCATAGGGTGCGTCGTCGACGACGGGCGCTTCTACGAAGTGCACCGGGACTTCGCACAGAACCTGATCGTCGGCTTCGCCCACCTGGGCGGCCACGCGGTGGGCGTCGTCGCGAACCAACCGGCGGTGCTCGCCGGCGTGCTCGACATCGACTCGTCGGTGAAGGGCGCCCGCTTCGTGCGCTTCTGTGACGCGTTCAACATCCCGCTGGTGGTCTTCGAGGACGTCCCGGGCTTCCTCCCCGGCGTGGCGCAGGAGCATGGGGGAATCATCCGGCACGGAGCCAAGCTGCTCTACGCCTTCGCCGAGGCGACGGTGCCCAAGATGACGGTCATCACGCGCAAGGCGTACGGCGGTGCCTACGACGTGATGAACTCGAAGCACATCCGGGGCGACCTGAACCTTGCCTGGCCGACGGCCGAGATCGCGGTCATGGGCCCGAAGGGCGCCGTAGAGGTGCTCTTCCGCAAGGAGATCGCCCAGGCGGACGACCCCGAAGCGGCCACCGAGGCCCGCATCCAGGAGTACCGCGAGGCCTTCGCCCATCCCTATGTCGCGGCTGCGCGCGGCTACGTGGACGACGTCATCGATCCGCGCGAAACCCGGCCCCGTCTGATCAGCGGGCTCGACATGCTGCGCAACAAGCGCGACCGCAACCCCCGGCGCAAGCACGGCAACCTGCCGCTCTGAGACGGACCGGATCGCCGGGCAACCGCGGGTGCCCCGGCGCGCGTCATACGCATGGACCGAACGACGAACACGGGACGTATCTCACGTCCTGACCGATGCTTAGGAGGATCCAGGCGTATGCGAATGCAACCCATGTTCCGTCTGCTCACCCTGGCGGTGGCGCTGCTCGCCGCGGCCCCCTCGCTGCGGGCCCAGGAAACCCGGGAACGCGAACGGGCGCGGGACCGTGATCGGGACCGGGTGTGCACCTGCGTCTTCTCGGGTGACGAGGAGCGCGACCCCGACCGCGACTGCCGCTGCAGGGGCTTCACGTTCGTGGGCCCGGGCGACTTCCTGTTCTGGCGGCAGGTGCGACTGGGCATCTCGGTCGATCCCGAGCAGCCGGCGCGCTACGACGAGCAGGGCGCCCGGGTCGACGACGTGCTCGACGACTCGCCCGCCGAAGAGGCCGGTCTGCGCGAGGACGACATCATCGTCGCCATCGACGGACACCGGCTCACGGAGCCCCTCGACGACGACATCGAGGAGGACCTCGATCCGGACGAGTCGCTCCCCACACAGCGCCTCCTCGCGCTGGCGCGGGAACTCGAGCCCGGTGAACGTGTCGAGATCCGCTACCTGAGGGACGGCGAAGAGCACACCGTCGAGGTCGAGGCCGACGATGTCGAGCCGGGCACCATCTGGGGCTTCGGCACCGACGAGAAGTCGATGCGCGAAGCGCTCGAGCGTTCCAGCGAGGCGATGCGCCGCTCGCGCGAGTTGCTCGAGCGGCGGCTCATCGAGCCCGAGCGCGTACGGGTGGGTCCTTCGGGGGTCACCGTCTTTGCGGGCGCGGACCGCTGTCCGGGCGGTGCACCCGCCTGGTACGGGTCCGACGAGCGCGGCTGCGTCGCGGGCGTGGAGCTTCGCGAGCTCAACCCCCGCCTCGGGGAGTACTTCGGGACCGACCACGGGGTGCTCGTGATCGACGTCTCCGAAGACTCCACGTTGGGCCTGATGCCCGGCGACGTGGTGTTGGCCGTGGACGGGCGCGAGGTGAACATTCTGTCGCGCCTGCGCCGCATCCTCAATTCCTACGAGGACGACGAAGAGGTGACGCTGCGCGTGCTGCGCAAGGGAACCGAGACCACGGTCACGGGCACCGTGCGCTGAGCCGGCGCACCCCGGCCGGCCCCTCGGCCGGGGCAGCTCCCTACGCCACCGGCGGGTTCCTTCGGGAGCCCGCCGGTGGCGCTTCGGTCGTTTGACCTCACACCGCCGCGGCGAGCGCCGGAGCCCGTTTTCAGGCGGCTCCCCGGCCTTTACCTTCGTGCGTCCCGTCCGCCGCCGGTGGGCGTCCGGCGACCTCCACGATCCCTGAGGACCCGATCCGCGTGTTCGAATCTCTGCTCATCGCCAACCGTGGCGAGATCGCGCTGCGCATCGTGCGCGCCTGCCGGGAGCTGGGCGTGCGTTCGATCGCCGTCTACTCCGACGCGGACCGCCGGGCCCCGCATGTGCTCGCGGCGGACCACGCCGTGCGCCTCGGCCCGGCGCCCTCTGCGGAGAGCTACCTGAACATCGAACGCCTGCTTGCGGCGGCCCGCGAGTCGGGGGCAGCGGCCGTGCACCCCGGTTACGGGTTTCTCGCCGAGCGAGCCGCCTTCGCCCGGGCCGTCGAAGACGCCGGTCTCGTCTTCGTGGGGCCCACACCCGACACGATCGACGCAATGGGCGACAAGACCGAGGCCCGCAGGCGCATGGAAGCGGCCGGCGTGCCCATCGTGCCGGGCGTGGTCGACCCGGTCGCCGATGCCGCCGCCGCCCGGGCGATCGCCGACGACCTGGGGTATCCGGTGCTGCTCAAGGCCGCGGCGGGGGGCGGGGGGAAGGGCATGCGCGTGGTCGAGGCCGCTGACGACGTGGAACGGGCGTTCGACGCCGCCCGGCGTGAAGCCGAAGCCGCCTTCGGCGACGGAGCGGTCTACCTGGAGAAGTACCTGGCGGGCCCGCGGCACATCGAGATCCAGGTGCTCGGCGACACCCACGGCAACGTCGTCCACCTGGGGGAGCGGGAGTGTTCGATTCAACGGCGGCATCAGAAGCTGGTGGAAGAGGCGCCCTCGCCGGTGCTCTCGGCCGAAGACCGGGCCCGCATGGGCGAGGCGGCCGTCCGGGCCGCGCGGGCGGTGGCGTACCGTGGGGCGGGCACCGTGGAGTTCCTCTATGAGGACGGGGACTTCTACTTCCTCGAGATGAACACGCGCATCCAGGTGGAGCACCCGGTCACCGAGCTGGTGACCGGCATCGACCTGGTGCAGTGGCAGCTTCGCGTCGCGGCCGGCGAGGCGCTGGCGTTCGCGCAGGACGACGTGGCCTTCGCGGGGCACGCCATCGAGTGCCGTATCACGGCCGAGGATCCCGACCGTGGCTTTCTGCCCGCGACGGGGAAGATCACGCATCTGCGCCTGCCCGCGGGTCCCGGCATTCGCTGGGACGGCGGCCTGGTGGAGGGTCAGGAGATCGGCCTTCACTACGACCCCATGCTCGCGAAGCTCATCGCCCACGCGCCCACGCGCCCCGAGGCGATCGCGCGCATGCAACGGGCGCTCGACGAACTCGAGATCGGGGGCGTCGACACCAGCGCGGACTTCCATCGTCGGGTGATGCGCGAACCCGACTTCCGCGCCGGAGACCTCAGCATCCGCTACCTCGACGAGCATCCCGAACTGCTCGAGCCCGCGCCGCTGGACGACCCCCTGGCCGTGGCGGTGGCGGCCGCCCTGGTCGAGCACAGAGAGCGCACGCGCCACCGGGTGCAGCGGGTCGGGGCGAAGGATTCGCCCAATGGCGGGTCGGGGTTCTCGCCCTGGCGCCGCGCGGGCTGGCCCTGGGAAGACGCATGACCTCCGGCGACGGACGGCCCGACGCTGGGACCGAAAACGCCCGTGCCTCGGCGGGCGAGGGCCTCGAGACGGTCGACATCACCGCGCTCGCCGCCGGAGGCGAAGGGGTGGGCACCCTGGCCTCGGGAAAGGTCGTGTTCGTGCCTCGAACGGCGCCGGGCGACCGGGTGCGGGTGCGGGTGGAGCGGGAGCGCGCGCGTTGGGCCCGGGCGCGCTTGGAGGTGCTGGAACAGCCGGGACCCGAACGGATCGAGCCGCCCTGCCCGCTCTACGACCGCTGTGGGGGATGTCAGCTTCAGCACCTCGCTTACGAGGCCCAGGTGCGCTGGAAGGGCCGCTTCGTAGCGGATGCGCTCGCCCGTATCGGCGGGGTGGGGGAGCATGCGGTTGAGGTGCATCCCGCGCCCCGCCCGTTCGAATACCGAACGCGGGTCCGCTTCACGCTGCGACGGTTGCCCGGCGGACGCGTGGTCGCGGGATTCCACCAGCTCGGTCGGCCCGCCCGCCTTGTGGACGTCGACGACACCTGCCTGTTGCCCACGCCGGCGCTGCGCCGCGCGTGGGGCGAAGTGCGCGCCGCCTGGGGCGAGGGGGCACGCCTGCTACCGGCGGGCCGCAGCCTGGAACTCACGCTGCGCGAGGTCGAAGAGGGCCCCGTGCTGCTCGTCGAGGGCGGCGAGGGCCCGGGCCGTCCGGACCGGATCCTGGCGGGCGCTCCCTCGCTGGCCGCCGTCTGGATGCGGCCCCGAGGCGGGCCGGCCGTGCACGCGGCCGGTGCGCCCACGATCACCGAGCGCCGGGGAGGCGCGCGTCTCGCGGTGGGGCCGGCGACCTTCGTGCAGGTCAACGCGGAGGCCGCGGCGGCCCTGGAGGACGCCGTGGTGAAGGCTCTGGGGCCCGTGGACGGTCGCCGCGTGGTCGACGCGTACGCGGGCGCGGGCCTGCTCGCCCGCCGGCTCGCCGCGGCCGGCGCGACGGTGGTGGCGATCGAGAGGGAGCCCGACGCCGTGCGGGCGGCGCTCGCGGCCGCCCCGAGCGGGCTCGTGGTCGCCGAAGGCTCCGTGGAGGAGCGCCTCCCCGGCGCGCTGCCGGCCGACGCCGTGGTCCTGAACCCGCCCCGGGCGGGCATCGCGCCCGAGGTGGCCGAGGCCCTGCGGGCGGCGCCTTCGCCCACGCTCGTGTACGTGAGCTGCGATCCGGCCACGCTCGCCCGGGATCTGGAGCGGTTGGCGGCGACGTACGACATTGTCTCGGTCTCCGCCTACGACCTGTTCCCTCAGACGGCCCACGTCGAGACCCTCGCGGTGCTCACGGCCCGGAGCGACTGAGACGCATGCGCTACATCGTGACCTTCGACGGCCGCGAGATCGCCGTCGACCTGACGGGCGACACCGCCGAGGTCGACGGGCGCACGCTCCACGTGGAGTTCGACGAGGTCACCCAGGGCGGGCTCGCGTCGCTGCTCGTGGACGGACGCTCGCACCGGCTGCTCGCGGCCTCGCCCCAGCGCGGCGTGTGGCGGCTGCAGCTCGACGGGCGCACGGTCGAGGTGCGCGTCGAAGACGAGCGCACGCGGGCGATCCGGGAGATGACGGGCGCCGGAGCGGGGCCGGCGGGCCCGGAGCCCCTGCGCGCGCCCATGCCCGGCCTGGTGGTGCGCGTCGAGGTCGAACCGGGGCAGGTGGTCGGGCCGGGTGACGGCCTGGTGATCGTCGAGGCCATGAAGATGGAGAACGAACTGCGGGCCGACGCTCCCGCGCGCGTCACCGCCGTGCAGGTAGCCGCGGGCGATACGGTGGAGCGTGGCCAGGTCCTGGTCGAACTCGACGCCGTGGAGGAGGGGTGAGCGACGAGCGCAGGGAGCCGGCGGTGACGACGGATTCGGGGATCGAGGTGCGCCCGGTCTACGGGCCCGCAGACGCCCCGGACGATCCGCGCACCCAGCTCGGCGAGCCCGGGGCGTATCCGTTCACACGAGGCGTCTACCCGACCATGTACCGGGGCCGCCTGTGGACGATGCGCCAGTACGCGGGCTTCGGCACGGCCGAAGAGACCAATCGGCGCTACCACTACCTCCTCGAGCGGGGTCAGACGGGCCTCTCGGTGGCCTTCGATCTGCCCACCCAGATGGGTTACGACTCCGACCACCCGATGGCGCAGGGCGAGGTGGGGCGTGTGGGCGTGGCCATCGACTCCATCGACGACATGCGGGTGCTGTTCGGCGGCATCCGACTCGACGAGGTCTCGACGTCGATGACCATCAACGCCACGGCGGCGGTGCTTCTCGCCATGTACGTGGCGGTCGGAGACGAGCAGGGGGTCGGGCGCGACCGGCTATCGGGCACGGTGCAGAACGACGTCCTCAAGGAGTACATCGCCCGCGGCACCTACATCTACCCGGTCGCTCCGAGCCTGCGCCTGATCTCGGATCTGATGGCGTTCTGCGCGCGTGAGGTGCCGCGCTGGAACACGATCTCGATCTCGGGCTACCACATCCGCGAGGCGGGCTCCACCGCCCCGCAGGAGGTGGCGTTCACGCTCGCCAACGGACTCGAGTACGTGGAACGCGCCCGCGCGGCGGGCCTCGACATCGAGGATTTCGGCCCGCGCCTGTCGTTCTTCTTCGCGGCGCACAACGACCTGCTCGAGGAAGTGGCCAAGTTCCGCGCCGCGCGGCGCCTCTGGGCCCGCCTACTGCGAGAGCGCTACGGCGCCAGCGACCAGGCCTGCCGCCTGCGCTTCCACACGCAGACCGGCGGCAGCACGCTCACCGCCCAACAGCCGCTCAACAACGTCGTCCGCGTCACGGTGCAGGCGCTCGCGGCCGTGCTGGGGGGCACCCAGTCCCTGCATACGAACGGTTACGACGAGGCGTTGGCGCTGCCCACCGAGGAGTCGGCCCGGCTCGCGCTGCGCACGCAGCAGATTCTGGCGCACGAGTCGGGCGTGACGCGCACCGTCGACCCACTCGCGGGCAGCTACTACCTGGAGTCGCTCACCGACGAGATCGAGCGGCGGGCGCGTGACTACCTGGCCGAGATCGAGGCCATGGGCGGCGCGGCCCGCGCCATCGAATACATGCAGGACGAGATCCATCGCTCGGCCTACAGACACCAGATGGACATCGAGGCCGGGGTGCGAGCGGTCGTCGGTGTGAATCGCTTCGTCGAAGACGAGCCCCCGCCCGAGGTTCCCCAGCCCGACTACTCCGCACTGGAAGCCCGTCAGAAGGCGCGCCTCGCCGAGCTCCGGCGCGGGCGCGACGAGGCCGAGGTCCGGGCCGCCGCCGACGCCGTGCGGCGGGCGGCCGAGGGCGACGACAACCTTCTTCCACCCATCGTCGCCGCCGTGAAGGTGCCGCTCACGCTGGGCGAGATCTCGGACGTGCTCCGCGAGGTCTGGGGTACCTACGACGCCTGAGCCACGACGCTTATCTTTATCGGCTGTGGCTGCGGCGCGGGCCCGAGCACCCGCGACCGCATCGGACCCACGCAAGTCGAGATCTGCGATGCCGACGTACGAATACCGGTGTGCGGAAGGCCACACCTTCGAGGTCTTCCAGCGCATGTCCGACGAGCCTCTGTCCGCCTGTCCCGACTGCGGCGCGGAAGCCCGCCGGGTGGTCTCGGGCGGCGGGGGCGTGCTCTTCAAGGGCGAAGGATTCTACATCACCGACTATCGCAGCGAGGACTACAAGAAGCGCGCGAAAGCCGAGGGCGGAGATTCCGGGGGCGCGGGCGCGTCGTCCGGCTCGGACTCGGACGACTAGACGCCTCTGCCACCCCGGAGCACCGTGACCCGAGACGCACTGCGCACCGCGCTCGCCGAGATCCTCGCCGAACTGGGCGCCGACGACGCCGAGATCCGGCTCGAACAGCCTCGTGACCCCTCCCATGGGGACGTTGCGACCAACGTGGCCCTCGCGCTCGCACGCCGCCTCGGGCGGCCGCCGCGCGACATCGCCGAAGACATCCGCGCGCGTCTCGAGGCCCGCGCCCTGCCGGGGGTCGCCGCCGTCGAGGTTGCAGGGCCGGGCTTCCTCAACGTGCGCCTCGCGCAGGCATCGGTCGCCGACGTGCTCTCGGGGATCGTGCGCGCCGCCGACGACTTCGGTCGCAGCGACGAGGGAGATGGAGAGGCCGTGCTCGTGGAGTTCGTCTCGGCCAACCCCACGGGCCCGCTCCACCTGGGTCACGGGCGCCAGGCCGCGCTCGGCGACGCCATCGCCGCGCTGCTCGACTGGACCGGATGGTCGGTGTCCAGGGAGTACTACTACAACGACGCCGGAGC
>RFGQ01000430.1 GCA_003695865.1 Gemmatimonadota bacterium
CCCGTAGACCCCCCGCCCGGGGAGTCGCCACCCGAGGAGCCTGCCCCCACGATCAGCGGCTCGCTGCGCTGCGGCCAGAGCACCTGGATCTACGAGAACCGGACCGACGCGGACGCCGTGGTGCACCTGCGCCTCACCTCGACCTGTGAAGCGGCCTCTCAGTTTCAGGTGCGGAACCGCGGCGGCGATGTGCTGGGATCGCCCGTGACCGTCCCTTCCGACGGCCAGCCCCGCGACTTCCGGGTGACCGTGCCGCCGGGGGGCACGATCTTCTTCGAGTGCGTGGGGCTCGGCGAGTCGAGCGGGTGCCGCTACGAGGTGCGCGTCCGCTGAGCGGACCCGGTCTCGCGGGTCGGCTCCCCGGTCTCCTCATATGCGCCTGCCTCGTCACATGCGCCGGTACGCCGGGCCCGAGCCGCCCTCACGGGGGCGCCAGCGGGGACCGAGCACGTCGGTGGCCTTGCAGTCCACGCAGTTGGGCGGGTTGACGCGCAGGTTGCCCTCCTCGTCCAGTTCGTAGACCCCCGCCGGACACATGTGGACGTAGAGCTCGGCCACCTCGGGCGGCACGTCTTCGGCCGCCACCAGGTGCGAGGGAATGTCGTCGCGGGTCTGGTTCCCCGACTTGTAGACCGCGTCGACCTTGCTGAAGGTGAGCGTGCCGTCGGGCTGGAAGTCGCCCAGCCCCTCTCCCAGCACACGCGGTTCGGCGGCGTCCTCCTCCACCGGGATGCGCCCGCCGGGGAATGCGCCGCGCGTGAGCGTCATGAGCCCGGCCTTGAGCCCGCCGGCGAAGAAGCCGCTCTTGAACGCCAGGCGCATGTTCCGCGTGCGCTTCAGGTCGGCCATGATGTAGCTCTGGTCGACGGCGCGCGTATAGGCGGCGAGCCCCGTCTCGGACGTGTCGTCGGCCTTCAGCGCCTCGAAGATCGCCCGGGCGGCCAGGATCCCAGACTCCATGGCGTAGTGGATCCCCTTGAGCGAGGGCACGTCCACGTAGCCCGCCGCGTCGCCCACGATGCAGATGCCGTCCCCGTGGCGCCGCTCGGGCACGGAGTAATAGCCGCCCTCGGGGATCGTCTTGGCGCCCCACTCGACCATCTCGCCGCCCTCGAGCATGGGCCGCACGAGCGGATGGGTCTTGAGCACCTGCAGCGCCTGGTGCACGTCGAAGCGGGCGTCACGGTAGTCCAGTCCCACGACCAGGCCGATCGCGACCAGGTCGTCATCGAGCGGATAGATGAAGCTGCCCCCGAAGGCGTCGCGCGGCAGCGGCCAGCCGAGCGTGTGGATCACGCGGTCGAGCGGGCGCTTCACCTCCCACAGCTCCTTGACGCCCAGGGCGTAGATCTGCGGGTTGAGGCTGCGCACGTCCTGCCACTCGTAGTACGCCTGTGAAAGCGTGCCGCGCGTACCCTCGCTCAGCACCGTCACGCGGGCCGTGATGTCCATCGGCGGCATGGCGTCGGCGCCTGCGGGCTGCCCGTCTCGATCGAGCCCGGAGGGCGTGGTGCGCACGCCCAGCACCCGCGAACCCTCGACGAGCAGCGCGTCGGCCGGAAAGCCGGGGAACACGTTCACGCCCAGAGCTTCGGCACGCTCGCCCATCCAGCGCACGATCTCCGAGATCGACGCCACGTAGTTTCCGTGGTTCTTCATGGTGGGCGGCGTGGGCAGCCGCAGCGCCCGCCGTTCGGTCATCAGATAGACCGCTTCCTTGGTGACCGGCCGGCGCAGTGGCAGCTCTTCGACGGGCACGTCGGGAAAGAGCGCACGCAGCGCGCGCGGGTTCACGACCGCGCCCGAGAGGTTGTGCTCGCCGAGCTGGCCGGCCTTGTCGAGCACGCCGATCTCGATGTCGCCGAGCCCCCCGCCGGCCTCGTTGTCGGCCTTCACCAGGCGCGCGAGCTCGATGGCGCCCGCCAGCCCGGCGGGGCCGCCGCCGACGAAAACGACGTCCATGGGCACGGCCTCGGGGTCGGGCGCCTCCTCGAGGATCAGGTCGCGCCGCGGCAGGGGCGGCTGGTGGGCGAGCGGCGTGATCGGTCCCGTGCGCTGCAGCGACGTGGACATGAAGGCTCCTTGGCTCGTCGTGTCGGCTCGTCGTGTCGGCTCTTCATTCGGGCGCGGTCCGGTTCGGATCCGCGGCCACGGCCCGGGGGTACCCAGGGGCCCGGCGCATCAAAGGTCGTGGCTCGCAGGCACCTTCTCAATGGCCCGGGGGTTTCCCGGCCGGAGACCGCCGCCCAACGCCCGGCCCTCACCCGATCCCGCGGACGCTCGATGACGCAGACTCGCCCTCGCACGCTCGGTGAACTCAAGCAGGCCGGCTACGCGCCGCGCTCGATCAAGGACGAGTTGCGCCACAATCTGATCCGCCGCCTCCGCGCCGGAGACACGCTGTTTCCCGGTATCGTGGGCTACGAAGACACCGTCGTCCCGCAGATCGTGAACGCCATCCTGGCGCGGCACGACTTCATCCTGCTCGGGCTGCGGGGGCAGGCGAAGACCCGGATCCTGCGCCAGCTCGTGGACCTGCTCGACGATGCGATCCCCATCCTCGCCGGCAGCGAGGTGAACGACGACCCGCTGCGCCCGGTCTCGAAGTTCGGCCGCCAACTCGTCGAGGATCTTGGGGACGAGGCGCCGATCGAATGGCTGGACCGCGATCATCGGTATGTGGAGAAGCTGGCCACGCCCGACGTGACGATCGCCGACATGATCGGCGATCTCGACCCCATCAAGGCGGCCCGGGGCGGCCACGTGCTGGCCGACGAGCTCACGATCCACTTCGGCCTGCTTCCACGCGCCAACCGCGGCATCTTCGCGATCAACGAGCTGCCCGACCTGGCGGGCAAGATCCAGGTGGGGCTGTTCAACATCCTCCAGGAAGGCGACGTCCAGATCAAAGGCTACCCGATCCGCCTTCCGCTCGACGTCTTCATGGTCTTCACCGCGAACCCCGAGGACTACACGGCGCGCGGCAAGATCATCACCCCGCTCAAGGACCGCATCGGCTCCGAGATCCGCACCCACTATCCGCTCGACCTCGACACCGGGGTCGCGATCACCCGGCAGGAGTCGTGGACGGCCAGGGATTGCGTGGAGGTCGTGGTGCCCGACTTCGTCGAGCAGGTCGTCGAGCAGGTGGCGTTCCTGGCGCGTAGCGACAAGCGCATCGATCAGCGCTCGGGGGTGAGCCAGCGCCTGCCGATCTCGGCGCTCGAAAACGTGGTGTCGAACGCCGAGCGGCGCGCCCTGCTGCTGGGGGAGGAGGTCGCGATCCCCCGCATCGTCGACGTGTACGCGGCACTCCCCGCCATCACCGGCAAGCTCGAGCTCGAGTACGAGGGCGAGCTGCAGGGCGCGGACCGCATCGCGCGCGAACTCATCCAGCGCGCCGCCGACCTCGTCTTCCAGGAGCGGGCGGGCGGCGCCATAGTCGAAGACATCGTCGAGTACTTCGAGATGGGCGGCGCGCTGCAGGTGGGCGAGGAGAGCGCGGCCGAAGCCTGCGTGCAGGGCTTCGCGACCGTCCCGGGCCTGCTCGCGCTCGTGCGCGACGTCGGCCTGGCGGCCGACGCCGCGCCCGCGGGCGTGCGGGCGGGCGCGTGCGAACTCGTCCTCGAGGCCCTGGTCGCCCAGCGGCGCATCAGCCGCACCGACGCGGGCGCCTACGGCCGCGCCCGCCACGAGCGTCCCAAAGGCGGCGGCGCGCCGTTCGACCCTTTCGGAA
>RFGQ01000431.1 GCA_003695865.1 Gemmatimonadota bacterium
CCGAAGCGGCGGCGCACGCGCCAGGCGGCCTCGAGCACGGCCGCCGGGCCGGCCAACATGGAGCCCACCGGGGCCCCGAGCCCCTTCGAGAGCGCCACCATCACGGTGTCGGCGAGCTCCGCGTAGGCGCGGGGCTCCACCCCGGCGGCCGCGGCCGCGTGCCACAGGCGGGCGCCGTCCAGGTGGATCGGCAGCCCGTGGCGGTCGGCCAGCGCGCGGTGGGCTCGGGCGACCGCGGGCGGCATGACCCGGCCGCCCGAGTCCATGTGGGTGTTCTCGAGCGCGACCAGGACCGTTTCGGGCAGATACCGAGAGGGCGGGCGCAGCGCGGCCTCGACCTGTGCGGGAGTGAGCACGCCGTAGGGCGCCTCGACCGTGCGCACCTGCAGCCCCGAAAGCGCGGCGGCCGCACCGTACTCGTAGCTCACCAGGTGGGCCCGCGCCTCCACGACCACCTCTCCGCCCGGCCGGCCCAGCACGGCGAGGGCGGTCTGGTTGGCCATGATGCCCGAGGGAAAGAAGAGGGCTCGCTCCTTGCCCAGCAGGCCGGCGACCCGCTCTTCGAGCGCGCGGACCGTGGGGTCGTCGCCCAGCACGTCGTCCCCCACCTCGGCGTCGCGCATGGCCTCGCGCATGCCCGGCGAGGGGCGCGTGACCGTGTCACTGCGCAGGTCCACCACGGGCGCGCGCGCGCCGGGCCCGCCGCTCACGAGCGGCTCACTCCTCGCGCAGGCGCGCCTCGAGCCGCGCGATGCGCCGCGCGATGGCCCAGATCCAGCCCACGACCAGCACCCAGAGCACCGCGTAGGCCAGAAACACATGGACATAGGGGCGGCCCAGGCGCTGCGCGCCCAGCCCGCCGGCCTGCGCCGCGAGCGGTGCCGCGAGCACCGCCACCAGCAGTACGCCGAGCAGACAGGCCAGCGTCCGCGCCGCCCCGCGCCCCCGAGCCTCCTTCGAGGAACCGTGTCTCATCTCGATCTCCGTTCCGATGTCGTTCGCACGCTCGTCTCCCGTCGCCACTCCGGGCGGATCCGCGCCGGCCTGAGCGGCGCCCGCGCCGCCGCTCGCCGCGCCCTGGGCGCCCACGCTCACGGCGTCGCTCCGGCTTCGGCGGTGCGCTCGTCGAGCGCCACCTTGCGTTCGGCGATCTCGACCAGGTAGCGCGAGACGAAGAGGCCCAGGAACAGCAGCGTGAACGACCCCAGGCCGACCATGAGCGTCTCGAGCATGTGCGGGTCGAGCGTGGGGCCTTCGGGCTTCATCACCACCGGCTGCGGGTGGAGCGAGCGCAGCCAGGCCACGCTGATGTGGATGAGCGGGATGTCGGCCGCGCCGACGATGCCCACCACCGCCGCGAACTTCT
This sequence comes from Gemmatimonadota bacterium, assembly GCA_003695865.1. Taxonomy (GTDB): domain Bacteria; phylum Gemmatimonadota; class Gemmatimonadetes; order Longimicrobiales; family Gaopeijiaceae; genus J028. The sequence goes on from RFGQ01000431.1 coordinate 1,367, forward strand.
TGGCCTGGCGGGGGTTGTCCGTCGCCCGCCGGACCAGGAAGTAGCCGAGGTAGATGAACCACAGGAGCAGCGTGAGCGTGAGCCGGGGCTCCCACGTCCAGAACGTGCCCCACGCGATCTTGCCCCACAGCGGGCCGGTGATGAGCACGGCGGTCGTGAACACCATGCCGCCCTCGGCCGCCGCGACGCCGGCGGCGTCGAGGCGGTCGTCTTCGAGCCACAGGTACATGATTCCGGTGATCGCGACGATGCCGAACGCGAAGAATGCGACCCACGCCGACGGGACGTGGATGTAGAAGATGCGCTGCACCACGCCCATCGACGCCTCGGTGGGCACCCAGAAGAAGACCAGCCAGTGCAGCCACAGCACGCCCAGCGCGCCCAGTCCCGCGAGCGCCGGCGCCGCGTAGCGGAGCTTACCGAACGACATCCGTCCTCTCTTCCTCGTCCTCGGTTCACCGGAGCCGGGTCCCTCACGGCCCCGGTCCACCGCGTCATTCCTCGACCACGAACCGGAACAGCGTCACGCCGGCCGCCACCGCGAGCAGCGCGAACGCCCCGAGCATTCTAACGTTGCCGGCCACCTCCGACAGCGGTCGCGCCACCATGAGGCGGCTCGTCGCGCTGACGCCGAAGATGATGACCGGCACGAGCAGCGGGAACACGAGCACGGGCAGCAGGCTCTCGCCCATGCTCGTGCGTGCCGACACGGCGCTGAACAGCGTCGTCAGCGCCACGAAGCCGAACGACCCGAGCGCGAGAATCCCGATCACGGCCCAGGGATGCGGGCCCAGCCCCACCCGAAAGAAGGCGGCGAAGGTGACCAGGATGAGGGCCACGATCAGCCACAGCAGCACCACGTTGGCGATGAGCTTGCCCACGTAGAGGGCGTCGAGCGCCACCGGACTGTGGAGCAGGCCGCTCATCGCGCCGTCGCCGTCCTCCAGATGGAACGTGCGGCCCACCCCCAGGATCCCGGCGAACAGCACCGTCATCCACAGGATCCCCGAGGCGACGTCCTGCGGGCGCACCGCGACCGGGTCGATCGCGTAGTGGAACAGCACGCCCACGAGCACGCCGAATGCGCCCATCGAGGCCACGCGTTCGCGCGTGCGGAACTCGACGAGCAGGTCCTTGCGCACCACGGCCATCACCTGGCGCGCCCACGACGGCGTGCGGCGCTCCTGCGCCGGCCCGCTCACAGCTCCGCCCCCCCGGTGCCCGCGCCCGCGGCCGCGCGCTCGACCACCTCGCGGTAGTACGCCTCGAAGCCGTCTCCGGGCACGTCGGCGCGCGGCTCGAGCGTGGCGAAGCGGCCGCGCACCTGGATGGCCACGTGGTCGGCCAGACGCAGCCCCTCGCCGAGTTGGTGCGTGACCAACACCACCGCGCGGCGGCCGTCTTTGAGCGAAGCGAGCACGTCGCGCAGCAGCCCGGCGGCGTGGGCGTCGAGGCCGGTCCAGGGCTCGTCGAGCAGGACGACGTCGGGATCGTGGAGCAGCGCGCGGGCGAGCGCCAGACGTTGGCGCATGCCCCGCGAGAACGAACCCACCCGCGCGTCGGCCCGCCCGGCCAGCCCGACGGCGGCGAGCGCCTCGCGCACGCGGTCGGCCAGCGCGTCCAGACCGAACAGATCGCCGTAGAAACGCAGGTTCTCGGCAGCGCTCAGCTGGTCGTAGAGGAAGCCCCGGTGCGACAGCACACCGATGCGGGCCCGCCACGTGCGCTCGCCCACGTCTACGGGCTCGCCCGCCAGGCGCACCTCACCCGACGTGGGCCGCAGCCCTCCGCCCAGCACGCGCAGCAGCGTGGTCTTGCCGGCACCGTTGGGGCCGAAGACGGTGAGCAGCTCGCCCGGCTGAAGCTGAAAGCTGACCCCGTCCAGGGCCGGGAAGCCCGCGAACTCGCGCCGGAGATCACGGGCTTCGAGCGCCGGGCCGGCAACGACCCGGGCCGCAGCGCCGGCCTGCGTGGGGGACGGTGCGGCCTCGGCGGCGTCCGCCGTGCCGGCGGCCCGGTCCCCCGCCTCAGGCGCCGGCTTCGTCTCCACCCGCCGCCGCCGTGACCGGGAGCTGGGCACCGCACGACGCGCAGAACCGGCTGCCCCGCTCGTTCAGATGGCCGCAACGTTCGCACGTGCGGCCCTCGCGCAGGCCCTCGCGCACCGCAGCGATCTGCGCTTCGAGCTCGGGATCGGGTGCCACGGCACCGGCCTCCCCCCGTTCGGCTTCGACCGCCTCGAGCGCCGCCAGCGCCTCGCGGGAGAGCTGACGCTTGAGCTCGCGGTAGTCCTCCTCGTCGAGCTTCCCCGTCTCGTAGTCCATCTCCACGTCGCGCAGCGCCAGCAGCGTGACCCGCTTTCGGGCCTCGGCCTCGGTCAGCTCGTCGTCCTGCCGATCCTGCGCGGCCCACTGGCCCTTCAGGATCGGGTAGAGCACGAACACGACCACACCCGAGGCCAGCAGGATCGACCCGAGAACCAGGCCCATGCTACGCCACCGCCTCCTGCGTCCCGGGGGCCGGACGCGTGCGGGCACGCATCTCGGGCAGCGACCCCTTGCTCGGCCAGATGGCGATGAGCGCCCCAAGCGTGATGATCAGGCCCCCGTACCAGATCCAGCCCACGAGCGGGTTGATCTGAACTTCGAACGTGGCCCGCTGGCCCTCCGGATCGTTGCCGAGCGCTGCGCCGAGGTCCTCGGCGTTCGCGAGAATCACGTACAGGTCTTCGAGCGCGGTCGAGCGGATGCCCACCTCGGTCACGGGGGCCGGGAAGGTCAGGTACATCCGCTTCTCGGTGCTGATCGTACCCGCGGGCTCTCCATCTTTCTGAACGCGCATCACCGCCTGTGCCTGCCACGCCATGTTGCGCGTGCGCAGGTGCGTCGAGACGCCTTCGTAGGTGAGCGTGTAGGTGTGACCGAAGGGCGATTCGACCGTCACGCTCTCGCCCGGCTCCAGGGTCTGGATCACCTCGAGCTTGAACGCCGCGGCCGCGAACGCGGTGAAGATCATCACCACGCCCACGTGCACGATGTAACCGCCCCAGCGCCGCCGGTTACGACCCACCAGGTGCAGGAACGCCTTCAGCGCACCCTCGCCCTCGATGCGTGCCCGCGCGCGCGTCCCCTTCCAGAACTCGACCACGATCACGGTGAGCGTGAACGCCGACAGCCCGAAGGTCACGAGCGCCATCCACTGCCGCGATCCGAGTGCGGCGAAGACACCCACGACCGCCGCGCCCACGAGCAGCGGCAGCAGGAAGTTGCGCCTCAGGTTGCGCGCCGTCGCGCGGCGCCACGCGATCACCGGACCCACGCCGACGAGCCCGAGCAGGACCATGCCGATGGGCAGGTTCACGCGATTGAAGAACTCGGGGCCCACGGCCACCTTCTTGCCCGTGAGTCCCTCGCCGATGAGCGGAAACAGCGTCCCCCAGAGCACGGCGAAGGTGATCCCAAGGAAGATCAGGTTGTTCAGCAGGAACGCCGACTCCCTCGACAGGAACGACTGGATCTCGTTCTCGGAGCGGAGCGCTTCGCGGCGCCACAGGATCAACGACGCGGAGATCGTGGTCGCCACCGCCAGGAAGCCGAGGAAGATGAACGAGATCGTGGTGTTCTCGGCGAAGCTGTGGACCGACTCGATCAGACCCGAGCGCGTGAGGAACGTGGCGAAGATCGTCAGGATCCAGGTGAGGGTCACCAGGCCCATGTTCCAGATCTTCAGCATCCCGCGGCTTTCCTGGATCATCACCGAGTGCAGGAAGGCCGTGGCGGTGAGCCAGGGCAACAGCGACGCGTTCTCGACCGGGTCCCAGAACCAGTAGCCGCCCCAGCCCAGCTCTTCGTAGGCCCAGCGCATGCCGAAGATGATGCCGTTCGTGAGGAAGAACCACGAGAGCAGCGTCCAGCGGCGCGTGAGCACGATCCAGCGCGAATCCAGGCGGCCCGTGAGCAGGGCCGAGATGGCGAACGCGAACGGGACCGTGAACGCCGTGAAGCCCAGGTAGAGCGTAGGCGGATGGATCGTCATCCAGTAGTTCTGGAGCTGCGGGTTCAGCCCGCGTCCGTCCGCCTGAGCGAAGGGCAGCCGCTCGAACGGGTTCACCTTGGCGAAGAGCAGCACGACGAGGAAGAACGTCATGACCGTGAGCAGCACGCCCGTCACGTAGGGCATGAACTCCCGGTTCTTCCTCCGATTCGTGAACACCGCCACGGTCGAGAAGAACCCGAGCAGCAGCGCCCAGAACACCAGCGAGCCGCGCTGGCCCGCCCACAGCCCCGACACCTTGAAGAAGGTGTCGAGATCACGGTTCGAGTAGTTCCAGACGTACCAGTACTCGAAGTGGTCGCCGACGAAGGCGGCGATGATGCCCGCCGAAGCGAGCACCAACAACCCGAAGACGGCGTAGACCGCCCGCTCCGCGCTCAGCACCAGGTCGCCGCGGCCGCTGCGGCCTCCGGCGTAGGCGAGAACGGCTCCGAAAAGAGAAACGGGAAGGGCGATCCACAGCGCGAGTTCGCCGAGGATCGTCACGTGCCGACACCCTCCGGCGCGGCCTCGTAGCGGCTGCCGCACTTGGTGAGGACTTCGGTGGCCTCGAAGACTCCATCGGGCCGGAAGCGGCCCTCGACGACGACTTCGACGTGCTCGTCGCTGTCGTTGAACGTGTCGGGCAGCACGTCACGGTAGACCACCGGGAACGAGACCGAAGGATCCTCGAGGTCCTCGACGCGGAAGTGGTGCTCGAGACCGCCGGTCTCGTCCTTGGTCCAGCTCCCCCGCACCACGCGCCCGCTCACCTTGAGCCCCACGTCGTGGAGGGTGGGATCCTGCTCCACCTGAGCGAGCAGCTCCGTCGGCGTGAGGTAGTAGACCATCGTCTGGCTCACGCCCGTCCAGATCAGATACGTGACCACGGCCGCCACGCCGACCAGGCCGACGTAGAACCGTCCGTGCTTCGCCATGCTGTCCTCCGGGCGGCGGGGCCGCCGGTTATCATCGGGGTGCCGAAAAATACCTGCGGGGGCGCCCCGGACAAACCCCGGTTCGCGGCGCCGCGACCGTCCGGTTGTAAAA
>RFGQ01000005.1 GCA_003695865.1 Gemmatimonadota bacterium
CGGACCTCGTGCCGCACCATCTTGCCCACCGGGATCCCGGTCCAATCGGCGAGCACCTGCGCCACGGCGGCGGAGTCGACCTGCACGGGCACGAGCGGCACCTCGCCCTGGAGTTCGGCGAGCTCGGCCTCGAGTCCGCCGAGCTCCTCGCGCAGCGCCGGGAGTTCGTCGGCGGACAGGCCCTTCTCGCCCGCTTCGTGCAGGGCGACGTGCAGGGGCGTCATCCGTTCCACGAGTTCGCGCTCGCGCGCCCAGCGCTCCTCGAGTGTCGCGAGCTGCTGGCGGGCTCCCTCGAGGCGGCGCTCCAGCTCGGCGATGCGCTCCCCGTGCGCTCCGGTACGCAGGTCTTCGCGGCGCGCGATGGTGAGCTCCACAGTGAGGCGATCGACGTCCCTGCGGGCGGCTTCGACGGGCCCCGGCGTGCTCGACTGCCCCATGGCCACGCGCGCCGCTGCCGTGTCGAGCAGGCTCACCGCCTTGTCGGGCAGGCGGCGGCCCGGGATGTAGCGGTGAGACAACTCGACCGCGTCGCGCACGGCCTCGTCGAGGATGCGCACGTTGTGGTGGCGCATCAGGATCTCGGCCACGCCCCGCAGCATCTCGACCGCCGTGTCGGGGTCGGGCTCCTCTACCTTGACCACCTGGAAGCGGCGTGCGAGCGCCGCGTCCTTCTCGACGTACTTCTTGTACTCACTCCACGTGGTTGCGGCGATCGTGCGTAGCTCTCCGCGCGCGAGCGCGGGCTTGAGCAGGTTCGCCGCGTCCCCCTGGCCCTCGCTGCCGCCGGCGCCGATGAGCGTGTGGGCCTCGTCGATGAATAGAATCGTGGGGGTTTCCGAGGCGCGGACCTCTTCGATCACCGACTTCAGACGCTCCTCGAACTCGCCCTTGATGCCCGCTCCGGCCTGCAGCAGCCCCAGATCGAGCGCGAGCACGCGAGCATCGCGGAGTGGCTCGGGCACGTCTCCGTCGGCGATACGCAGCGCGAAGCCCTCGACCACGGCGGTCTTTCCCACGCCGGCGTCGCCCGTGAGGATCGGGTTGTTCTGGCGGCGCCGCATGAGGATGTCGATCACCTGACGGACCTCGCGGTCTCGCCCCCGGATCGGGTCGATCTTCCCCTGCGCGGCGGCGCGCGTGAGATCGACGGTGAATCGGGAGAGGGCGGAGTCGGGGCCGCCGGCCTTGCGCGCACCTCCGCCTCCCCGCTCGACGCGCTCGCCGGCCCGGCGTGGGGGCGTCGCACGCGGCTCCGCGCCGCCGTCTTCCCCGCCCTCGGGAGAGTCCGCGACGAGGGCCGTCAGGTTGTCGCGCAGCTCGTCGCGCGGAATCGAAGCGAGGGACGGCGCAGATTCCTGCACGACGTGCGCGCGCAGGAGGTCGTCGTCGAGTAGCGCGAGCAGGAGCGCCGACGTGCGCACGTGGTCGACGCCCACGTTCAGCGAGGCGACCGACCAGCCCCGCTCGAGCAGGCGCAGCACGTGCGGAGAGAAGGCGGGCGTGCGTCCGTTGCCCCGCTTGAACCCCTCGATCGCGATGCGCAGCTCTTCGCCCAGCGCATCGGCGTCGACCTCGTAGTAGCGCAGGATGCGGTGGACGTCGGTGTCGCCGAGCCCCAGGATCGCCTCGAGGAGGTGCTCGATCTCGACGTTGTAGTTCGTCTGGCGCACG
>RFGQ01000432.1 GCA_003695865.1 Gemmatimonadota bacterium
GCCACGCCATGCACGGCGCGAGCGGCGACTCCACGGGCTGGCGGATGCCGCCCATGGAGCGGCCCATGCCCATGCTGCCGGGCCTGGTCGGAGCCGTGCCGCCCGTGGCGCCGTTCCTCCCTGGGCGCGGGGTGGACCCCGCCACGCTCCCCGAGGCTCGGCCCTTCGAGACCGTCGAGATGTCCGACGGCGACACGCTGGCCGTGCGGGTCTCGCTGGTGCGCCGGCGCCTGCGGGGCCGCGACTACGTCATGTACGGCTACAACGGCCAGTACCCCGGGCCGCTCATCCGGGCCCCGCGGGGCGCGACGATCACGGTGGTGGTGACCAACGACATTGAGCTCGACACGTCGGTCCACTGGCACGGCGTGCGGATCGACAACCGCTTCGACGGCGTCCCCGGACTGACCCAGGACCCCATCCTGCCGGGCGAATCCTTCACCTACCAGGTCCGCGTCCCCGACGCGGGCCTCTTCTGGTACCACCCCCACTCCCGTGAGGACGTACAGCAGGACCTGGGGCTCTACGGCAACCTGCTCGTCACCTCACCCGATCCGGACTATCTGGGGCCCGCACACCGCGACGAGATGCTGGTGGTCGACGACCTCCTCATCGACGAGCGCGGGATGATCCCGTGGGGTGAGCACAGTCCGACCCACGCCCTGATGGGCCGCTTCGGCACGCTGATGCTGACGAACGGCCTGCCGGACTGGCGCCTCGACGTGCGCCGGGGTGAGGTGGTGCGTTTCTACGTCACGAACGTGGCGAATACGCGCACGTTCAACCTGCGCTTCCCGGGAGCGCGCATGAAGGTGGTGGCGGGCGACCTGGGCCGCTTCGAGCGGGAGGCGTGGGTCGAGTCGGTGCCCATCGCACCCGCCGAGCGCTACGTGGTGGACGTGCGCTTCGACGCCCCGGGCGCCGTTCCCCTGCTCAATCAGATCCAGGCCATCGACCACTTCCGCGGCGAGTTCTACCCGCACGTCGACACGCTGGGATTCGTGCACGTGGCCGACGAGGCGGCGCCGGACCCGGCCGTGGGGCGCGCCTTCGAGACGCTCCGCACCGCCGGCGCCGAAGCCGACACGATGCGGGCGCTGCGCGACGCCTGGCTCGAGCGCCCCCCCGATCACGAACTGGTGACCACGGTCCGGGTGCACGATCTGCCCCTCGACATCGTGCGCTCCATGGAGATCGACACGCTCTACGTGCCGCCCATGGAGTGGAACGACGCCATGGGAATGATGAACTGGCTGTCGACCGGAACCCAGGTGACCTGGATCCTGAAGGAAGCCGGCACGGGGGCGGAGAACGGCGACATCCACTGGACCTTCCGCCAGGGCGATCTGGTGAAGATCCGCATCTTCAACGACCCCGAGTCGTTCCACCCGATGCACCATCCGGTGCACGTGCACGGGCAGCGCTACCTGGTGATCGCACGCGACGGTGTGCCCAACGAGCACCTGGTGTGGAAGGACACCGCCGTGGTCCCCGTCGGCTCGACGATGGACATCCTCGTCGAGATGTCGAACCCGGGAGACTGGATGGTGCACTGTCACATCGCCGAGCACCTGCACGCCGGCATGATGTTCCACTTCACCGTCGAGCCGAACTGAGTGGGAGCCGGATAGAGGCGAGCATCGCCCGGCGCACCGGGTGTGGACGCCGCACTCCCGCGAGCCCGGGGCAGCGGCGGCCGGGCGCGGCCCGCCGCGCCGCCTACTGGAGGCCGATCGCGATCGCGAGCACCACGGCCACCGCCCCCAGCGCCATCAGCGCCGCGTACCAGCGCGCCGCGAAGCGCAACCACGCCTGATAGTCCACCCCTCCGGCGGCCAGGATGGCCATCAGCGCACCGTTGGTCGGCGTGATCAGGTCCATGAGCCCCGCGCCGTAGTGATAGGCCAGGATCGTCACCTGGCGGCTCAGCCCGAGCAGGTCGGAGAGCGGCACGAGCACCGGCATGGTGAGCACAGCCTGCCCGCTCACGCTGGGCACCGGCACGTGCACGAGTCCGTGCGCCACCATCATGCCCAGCGCGCTCAGCGCCACCGGCAGGTCGGCAACAGGCGTGAACATGCCGTGCACGATCGTGTCGACCACCCGCCCCTGATCGAGCACCACGAAGATCGCCCGCGCGAAGCCGATGAGCACCGCCGCGTAGGCCATGTCGCGGAACCCCTTCACGTAGGCTTCGGCGGTGCCGCCCACGCCCAGGCCGCCGAAGAGCCCCACGGCCACGCCCATGACGAAGAACAGGGCCGAGAGGTGGTCGAAATCCCAGCCGAGCCGCATGAGGCCGTAGACGAGAACGCCGAACGTGGCCGCCACGGCGGCGAAGATGGCGCGGTCGCGGCCGGTCATGGGTTCCTCGACCGCGCCCGCGGCGGCCGCCTCGGGCGGTACCCGCGTGCGGCGGGCGTGACGCATGGTGGCGCCGATCCACAGGGCGAGAGCCAGCGCGAGGAACACGATGCGGTACGCCCAGCCTGAGAGCAGCGGCACCTCGGCCAGCTTCTGCGCGATCTGGACCTGGAACGGATTGATCGGGCTGAAGGCCGACCCCACGAAGGCGGCCCCGGCGCTCATGGCCACCGCGGTGAGGGGCGTAAAGCCCATGCGCCGCACCAGGATGAGCAGTACGGGCACCAGCGCGATGATCTCTTCCTGCATGTTCTCGAGCGCGCCCCCCGTGGCGAACGCCAGCGAGACCACCGGGATGACGAGCA
>RFGQ01000433.1 GCA_003695865.1 Gemmatimonadota bacterium
CGGGTGGGCTGCCCATCGCGTTCGACTACCGCCTCGAGGATCCTCGCGGGGCAGTGACCCGCGTCGAGGTCCGCTACCGCCGCCAGGGTGACGCGCAGTATTCGGCCCTCCCCCTGGAGCGGACCTCAGGGCGGTGGGTGGGGCAGATCCCGGGCGAGTGGAGCGAGAACGAAGAGGGCTTTGTCTTCGAGTACTACGTCGCCACGTGGGGCGTGGGCGAGCAACCTCTCCTCGTGCAGGGCGGCGCCGAAAAGCCGCTGCGCGCCGACGTGGCGCCCGGCGAGGTGGGTGACGCCGTTCCCTTCTACCAGTCCTATTGGTTCTGGGGCGTGACCGGCGCCGCCGTCACCGCGGTCACCGTGGCCGCGCTCGGCTCCGCGGGCGCGCTCCTCTACGTCGGGTCTTTGCCCCCGACGAGCGATCTGCCCACCATCTTTGTCCCCTGACCCGGCCGCCCCGAGGAACCTCTTTGGTCCCCAACCCGAACCCGTTTCCCGAGCACACCTCCTTCGACGGGCCGAGCCAGCTCATCTTCGGCAAGTACGAGGTCATCCGCCGGCTCGCGCTGGGGGGCATGGGGGAGGTCTTCCTCGCCCGCCAGACCGGGGTGGCGGTCGACCGCCTCGTCATCCTGAAGAGCCTGCTCCCCGAGCTCGCGGAGCAAGAGGGCTTCGTCGACCAGTTCCTCGACGAGGCGCGCGTGGCCGCCACCCTCAACCACCCCAACATCGTGGGCATCTACGAGGTGGGGCTGTGGAATGGGCAGTACTTCATCGCCATGGAGTTCATCCACGGGGGTGACCTGGCGCGCCTGCAAAGAGCGGCGGCGAAAAAGCGTGTCTCCTGTCCCTACCAGGTGTCGGCGCGCATGATCGCCGACGCTGCCCTCGGCCTCGACCACGCGCACCACGCGGTGGGGATGGACGGCCAGCCCCTCCACATCGTGCACCGCGACATCAGCCCACAGAACATCATGGTGCGCGGCGACGGCGTGACCAAGGTGGTCGACTTCGGGATCGCCAAGGCGGCCAACCGCGCCACCCGCACCGCTACCGGCATGCTCAAGGGCAAGCTGCAGTACATGCC
>RFGQ01000434.1 GCA_003695865.1 Gemmatimonadota bacterium
CTCGCCGCTCCCTCGCTCGGGGCGCTCGAGCAGGCCGAGGCGTCCGGGGCAGCCGGTGCGGGAACGGCATTGGCGGTGGAACCGACGCAGGCTCCCCCCGGGGCGTCGGCGTCCGGCGCGGCGGCCGCGTCGGGTGAGACCCTCGCGGGCGCCACGACACCCGGCGGCGGCCCCCTCGCCTCACCCCCCGCCGCCGGGGTACAGCAGGACGCGGGCGCGATCGCCTCGCCCGTGGGAAGCAGCCTCGACACACCCTTCCTGCAGCGGGCGCGATCGCTGCTCGGGATGCTGGCGCTGGGGCTGGTGGCCTGGCTCCTGAGCGTCGACCGCAAGCGCATTCCCTGGCGGGTCGTGCTCTGGGGCACGGGCCTGCAGCTCGTGTTCGCCGTGTTCATCCTCAAGACGCCCGCCGGAGCGGTCCTCTTCGACTGGCTCAATACGGGGGTCGTGGCGCTGCTCGGCTACACCGTGGACGGGGCCCGCTTCATCTTCGGCAACCTCGTCTACAACAACGTGCCCGTGGGGACCGGATCTCCGGATCCGGCCTCCGGCTTCACCCCCATCCCCGGGCAGGTGGCGAACACGGGCGCGTTCTTCGCCTTCAACGTGCTGCCCACGATCATCTTCTTCTCGTCGCTCATGACCGTGCTCTATCACCTGGGCGTGATGCAGCTCGTGGTGAAGGGGGTGGCGTGGGTGATGCAACGCACCATGCGCACGTCGGGTGCCGAAACGCTCTCGGCGGCCGGCAACATCTTCGTGGGTCAGACCGAAGCGCCGCTGCTCATCAAGCCGTTCGTCGAGCGCATGACGCGCTCCGAGCTCATGGCGGTGATGACCGGGGGGTTCGCCACCGTGGCGGGAGGCGTGATGGCGGCGTACGTGGGCATGCTGCTCGCCTTCTTCCCTGACATCGCCGGGCATCTGATGGCGGCCTCGGTCATGTCGGCGCCCGCCGCTCTGGTGATCGCCAAGCTCATGCATCCCGAGGACGGCGAACCCGAGACGGCCGGCACGCTCGAGCTGGACGTGGAGCGGCCCGACGTGAACGCGATCGACGCGGCCGCCCGCGGCGCCGGCGAGGGGCTGTTCCTGGCTCTCAACGTGGGCGCGATGCTGCTGGCCTTCGTCGCCCTCGTGGCCCTCGTCGACGGTCTGCTCGGGCTGGCGGGAGGCTGGGTCGGGATGCCCGACCTTCAGCTCCAGACCATTCTTGGCTGGGCGCTCGCACCGGTGGCCTGGATCATGGGCGTGCCCTGGCACGACGCCACCACCGTGGGGGCGCTGTTCGGGATGAAGACGGCGCTGAACGAGTTCATCGCGTACCTGCAGCTCAGCAGCCTTCTGGGTGAAGGCACGTCGCTCTCGCCGCGGTCGGTCGTGATCGCGGTGTACGGGTTGTCGGGCTTCGCCAACTTCTCGTC
>RFGQ01000435.1 GCA_003695865.1 Gemmatimonadota bacterium
GCCCCGGGCGCCGGCGCGCGGAGCACTCGCGGGAGGCGGCGAAGGCGCACATGGACGAGCGCGAGCTCATCTACGACTGGAATACGGCGTCCGACCAGGCGTTCGACTGGTCGTCGGTCGGCGAGGTTCAGCTCGACGACGAGACGCTGCGTGACGGCCTGCAGAATCCGTCCGTCGTCGATCCTCCGATCGACACCAAGATCCGTCTGCTTCACCTGATGGACGAACTCGGCATCCACACGGCCGACATCGGGTTGCCCGGCGCCGGGCCCAGGGCGGTCGAGGCGGTTACGGCGCTCGCGCGAGAGATCGTCGACGCGGGCCTGTCCATTCGCCCCAACTGTGCGGCCCGCACGGTGGTGCAGGACGTACGGCCGATCGCCGAGATCTCGCAGCAGGTCGGCATCGCCATCGAGGCCTGCACGTTCATCGGCAGCTCACCGATCCGTCAGTACGCCGAAGACTGGACGCTCGAGCGCATGCTCCGCGTCTCGGAAGAGGCGGTGACCTTTGCGGTGCGCGAGGGGCTGCCCGTGATGTTCGTGACCGAAGACACGGTCCGTGCCCGCCCCGAGACGCTCAAGGCGCTCTACTCGAAAGCGATCGAATGGGGCGCGCGTCGGCTGTGCCTGGCCGACACCGTGGGTCACGCCACCCCCGATGGCGCGCGCGCCCTGGTGCGCTTCGTGATCGAAGAGGTCGTCGAGCCGTCGGGCGAGGACGTGGGCGTGGACTGGCACGGGCACCGGGACCGCGGCCTGGGCCTGGCCAACGCGCTGGCGGCGATCGAGGCCGGTGCCACGCGGGTACACGGGACCGCGCTCGGCATCGGTGAGCGGGTGGGCAACGTCGAAATGGATCTGCTGCTCGTGAACCTGGCGCTGCTGGGGGTGCACCGGGGCGACCTCTCGAAGCTGCCCGAGTACTGTCGCGTCGCCGCAGAGGGCTGCCAGGTACCGCTCATCCACGCCTACCCTGTGGTGGGGCGCGACGCGTTCCGCACGGGTACGGGCGTGCACGCCGCCGCGATCGTGAAGGCCGAGGCCAAGGGCGACGCGTGGCTCGCGGACCGCATCTATTCGGGCGTGCCGGCGTCGATGGTCGGGCGCCATCAGGAGATCGAGATCAGCCCCATGTCTGGCCTCTCGAACGTGAAGTACTGGCTGCGCGTTCACGGCTACGACCCGGAGGACGAGCGACTGTGTCGCGTGCTCTTCGACGCCGCGAAGTCGACGGATCACACGTTGACGACCGAAGAGATCGAGGAGCTCATCGCTGGAGCCTGAACGTCGGCGGCGAGGGGGCCGATCCCGCGCCCGCCCGAACCGGAGGACCCCCTGGTTTTCCGCGAACGCGAATCCCGGGTAGGCGTATGACCTCGACTTCAGATGGCCGCACGCCGCGCGTCCTCGTGGTCGAGGACGAACCCGACATCGCGGCGCTCGTCGCCTATCAGCTCACGCGCGCGGGCTTCCGCGTCGAGACGGCCTCGAACGGCCGCGAGGCCCTGACCGCGGTCGGCCGCGAGATCCCCGACCTGCTCGTGCTCGACCGCATGCTGCCCGGGATGACGGGCGACGAGGTGCTGCGCACGCTCCGCCGCGACCCGGCCACGCGCGCGCTTCCCGTGGTCGTGCTCACCGCGCGGCGCGAACAGGAGGACCGCATCGAGGGGCTCGAGCTGGGAGCCGACGACTACGTCACCAAGCCGTTCAGCCCACGTGAGCTCGTGCTGAGGGTCGAGGCCATCCTGCGCCGGGTCCGCGAAGGGGCGGGCGGCACGGCCGGCGGACGCGTGCTTCGGGCGGGACCCCTGAGGGTGGACGTGTCGGCGCACGAGGCGTCGATCGACGGCGAAGAGCTGTCCCTCACTCCGACCGAATTCCGGCTGCTCAGGGCCCTGCTCGAGCGGCGCGGCCGAACCCAGAGCCGGCAACAACTGCTGGAGCGCGCGTGGGATATGGGGAGCGAGGTGTCGGGGCGCATCCACACCCGCACGGTCGACATGCACGTGCGCCGGCTGCGGGCCAAGCTGGGGACGC
>RFGQ01000006.1 GCA_003695865.1 Gemmatimonadota bacterium
ACTCTACCAACTGGCGAAGGCCCGCGTGCTCGGGCTCGGCTACGGATGCGGCCCGGCGCAGTTTGTCCGGGTCGCGAAGATCCTCGCCGGCCTGGAGATTTCTCTCGACGAGGCAAAGCGCATCGTGGCCGATTTTCGCCGCAACAACCCGGCGACCGTGGCCCTGTGGGGCCAGCTCGAGGAACGCTTCCGCGCCGATGCCGAGGCCGGCGCTGACATGCACACGATCGCCCTGCCGTCCGGCCGTTGGTTGCGCTATTTCCAGCCGGACCTCGACAGCCGGGGGCAAGTGGTCGCCAGTGTCGTGCGAGGACCGAACGCCCCGAAACTGCGCTGGCACGGACCCAAGCTCACGGAGAACCTCGTGCAGGCGACCGCGCGCGATGTCTTCGCCTCGGCGCTGCTGCGTATCCACGATCGCGGGGCAGCGATCCTCTGGACGGTCCACGACGAGGTCATCGTCGAGGCGCGGAAAGAGGAGGAGGAGGCCGTGAAGGCCCTCGTGCTCGAGGAGCTTCGGAGGACACCCGCGTGGATGCCCGGCCTTCCGCTCGAGGCGGAAGGCGAAACCATGGAGGCCTATCGCAAGTAGCCATGGCGGTCCTGCGATCAGAGTTCGATCGGTGGCTGAGCTGGGCAAAGCGCCAGCAGGGGCGCATCCCCGCGCATACCACGTTTTTCCGTCTGGCGAAGATCCTGTTGGCAGAAGGTCGCTGCGAGGAGGACATCCTCCACGTGCTGCGCGCCGTGGCCGCGGCCGTGCGCGACCGCAGGGTCCCGGAGCGAGAGCTGACGAGCGCAATCGCCTACGCGAAGGCCGCGCCGGGTCCTGGCGCGTCCCCCCGCTGGCCCGGGGTCAACCTCGCCCTGCGCGCGGAGATCGAGCGTTCCGCCACGCTCTCCGACCTCGTCAAGGCAAGCCCATGCTTCCCCGCCAACACCGCCGAGGCGCTGTATGCGCTCTTTCCTGACAACCCGCTGCTGTGCCTCGGTGCCGAAGTGAACAGCTTCGCCACGGCGCCGCTGGCCGAATGGCGGCACCTAGAGGCCGCGCAGTTCGTCGTCCCCAATCCCATGCGCGCCCGCACCGGCCGCACCCTCGAGGGCCGCCTCAGCGCACGCACCAACGCCAACACCGGCCCGCGCGCCTACCTGGTCGTCGAGTTCGACTTCGGCCACTTTGACGGCCACGCCGCGCTGCTCCTGCACCTGCGCCAATACGCCCACCTCGCCATGGCGGTCTATTCGGGCGGCAAGAGCCTGCACGGGTGGTTCGACGTCCGCGGACAGTCCGCGGAGGCACAGCGCCGCTTCTTCGCCCGCGCCGTCGAGCTCGGCGCCGACCCCAAGATGTGGACCCCCAGCCAGTTTTCCCGCTGCCCGCTCGGCTCGAATCGCCGCACCGGACGGCTGCAGCAAGTCTACTTTTTCGACCCGCAATGGACCTGATGCTGATGGACAACGACGACCGAAACCCAGACCGCGAGGGCATGCCTTACGCCGCCGAGAAGGCCTACAAGGAGCTGGGACCGCCGAAAGGAGGCCAGGAGTCGGGGGAGCCAGGGAAACAGCCTCCCGAGCCCCCGCCGCGCCGCCCGAACCCACCTGCGCC
>RFGQ01000045.1 GCA_003695865.1 Gemmatimonadota bacterium
CGATCTCGGCCTGCAGGTCGCCCTGGGCCGCGAGCGGCGCGGGGCCCAGGGCCAATGCAAAGGCGAGGGCCAGGGCCGGCATGGGGACCCGAGCCGGGCCCGGGACCGGGGCCGGGGACAGGCCCTGAGCGGCTGCCCGGCCGGGGACGAGCGCGCCCAGGCGGGCCCCGCCCACCTTCATTCGCCCACCTCGCGGAGGTAGCGGCGCACGGCGAGCGACGAGGCGAACGTGCCGAAGAGCACCCCGGCCAGCAGTCCGGCGCCGACCCACGAGAGCGGGATCCACTCGATCGAGAAGACCCAGTGGAACACGGCCCGGTAGGTGAGCCAGGTGAGCGCGATCGCCAGCACGCCGCCCGCGAACCCCGTGAGCGCGCCCTCGAGCAGGAACGGCAGACGGATGAAGCGGTCGCGGGCGCCCACCAGCCGCATGATGCGGATCTCGTCGCGGCGGGCGAACACGGCCATACGCACCGCCGTGCCGATGATGAGCAGGGCCACCAGGGCGAAGGCGATGCCCATGACCGCGGTGGTGATGGCCGCCATGCGCCGGATCGTGAACACCTTGTCGACCCACTCGCGGCCGAAGCGCACGTCTTCGACGATGGGGTACTGTCCTGCCTGGCGCGCCACGTGGTCGACGCTCGAGGGGTCGCGGTGGCCGGCCTTCAGGCGGATCTCGATCGAGGCGGGCAGCGGGTTCACGTCGAGGTCGGTGAAGACTTCGCGGAACTCGGGCAGCTCGCGCCGGGCGATCTCGAGCGCCTCGTCCTTGGTGACGATCTCGACCGATTCGACCTCGGGCAGGCTCGACAGCTCCTGTTCGGCCAGCGCGATCTCGTCGGTGCGTGCCTCTTCGCGCAGGTACGCCACGATCTCGACGCGCTCCTCCACCGACTCCAGCGCGAGCTGCAGGTTGTAGGCGGCGAGCGCGAACAGGCCCACGACGAAGAGCGCAAGCCCGACCATGGCGGCCGACAGGCCGGTGAGGAGCGGGGCGCGGCGGAAGGCGGCCAGGGCTTCGCGGAGCGCGTACATTCAGACCGCCTCCCCGGCTTCGGCGGCCGCCGAGTCGTAGACCAGCCGGCCCTGGTCGAGTTCGAGGAGGCGGGCGTTGGGATAGCGGCGCACCAGCTCGAGGTCGTGCGTGGCCATGAGCACGGCCATGCCCAGCTGGTTGATCTCCCAGAAGAGCTCCATGATGCCGCGTGTGGCGCGCTCGTCGAGGTTGCCGGTGGGCTCGTCGGCGAGCAGCACGAGCGGATCGTTGACGAGTGCCCGTGCGATGGCCACACGCTGCTGCTCGCCGCCCGAGAGCTCGTGCACCATGGCGCCCGCCTTGGGCGCCAGCCCCACCTGCGACAGCAGCCGTTGGGCCCGCGTGTGGATCGCCTTGCGCCCCGCGCCCGTCACTTCGAGCGCGAACGCCACGTTCTCGAGCGCCGTGCGGTTGGGGAGCAGGCGGAAGTCCTGAAAGCAGAAACCCACGCGGCGGCGCAGCTTCCACACATCGCGCGGCGACGTGCGGCTCGACGAGAATCCGCTCACCCGCACCTCGCCCGAGGTGGGCCGGTCGGCCATGTGGATGAGGCGCAGCGTGGTCGACTTGCCCGAGCCCGAGTGCCCGGTGAGGAAGGCGAACTCCCCCTTACGGACGTGGAAGGAGACCCCGTCGAGCGCGAGCCCGCGCCGCGGGTATTCCTTGGAGACGTCGATGAGCTTGATCACAGGCTGGGCCGGACGTCGTAAGTGTTGTCGTCTCTTCCACTTCCGGAGTCGGCGACGGTCCGGAGGAGAAAGCTAAGGGCTGGCATGGGCCCGCGCCAGGCGAACGGCGAGGCGCAGGGCCTCGAGCATGGACGAGGGGTCGGCGCGCCCGCTGCCGGCCAGATCGAAGGCCGTGCCGTGGTCGGGCGAGGTGCGCACGAAGGGCAGGCCGAGCGTCACGTTGACGCCCCGGCCGAACGCGGCGGTCTTGAACGCGGCCATGCCCACGTCGTGATAGGGCGCCACCACGGCGTCGAATTCGCCCCGCACGGCCCGCGAGAAGACGGTGTCGGCCGGCAGTGGCCCCGCCGCGTCGATCCCCTCGGCCGCCAGTCGCTCGAGCGCGGGGCCGTAGACGCGGGCTTCCTCGTCGCCGAAGAGCCCGCCGTCGGAGGCGTGCGGGTTGAGGGCGCACAGCGCCACGCGCGGCCGCTCCAGGCGCCAGCCGCGCGCCAGTTCCCGCACGAGCAGGCGGGTCTGGTCGACCAGCAGGTCGGGGGTCAGGGCGTCGGGCACGGCCCGCAGCGCCACGTGCGTGGTGGCGAGCAGCACGCGCAGGGGGCCGCCGAGCGCGGTCGTCTCGGCACACATGAGCATGCCCAC
>RFGQ01000436.1 GCA_003695865.1 Gemmatimonadota bacterium
AAGTCCTGCGGGTAGCGGAAGTCCTCGTCGAACAGGACCACCTGACGGAGCTGCCGCGGAGCCCCACGCACGCAGCTGGGTGCCGGAGCCGACGGGTCGAAGGGCGGCGCGGTGTTGCCCGTCGCGGGGTCGTCGGTGACGCGGCCTTCGCACACCTCGATCACCGAGCGGAGGCCGTTGTTGTGGAAGGCGTTCGACAACCACACGAAGGGAAGCTGGCCCACGAACATGCCCGCGCCGCCGCGCACCTGCGTGCGCAGCCGCTTGCCGGGCGACTGCCAGTTGAAGCCCCAGCGTGGCGAGAAGAGCGGCTTGCCTGAGGGCACCTGCGAGGTGCGGTGCCCGAACAGCTCCTCGACCATGGGGTTGTTCTCGGGCCGGTCGAGAACGTGGGGCACATCCACGCGCAGACCGAAGCGCATCGTCAGCCCTTCGCCCGCGTCGATCTGGTTCTGCGCGTAGAGGCCCCACTCGAGCACGTTGAAGTCGGCGCTGGGCGACTGGCCGGGCTGCAGCACCGTGCGCTGGTAGCGGATCGGCGCGTTGGCCTCGAGGTCGGCGAGGCTGGCGAACAGGTAGTCGCCCTTCGCTCCTGGGAGGAAGCGGTGACTGAAGTCGTAATAGGCGACCGTCGCGCCGAACGTGTAGGTGCTACCCCCGTTGATCAGGGTGAGGGCATCGGAGAGCCGCACGTTGGTCTGGCGCAGGTCGTTTTCCTGCGCAAAGAACTGCGAGCCCATGCGCACGTTGCGCCGGAACGCCGATCCCGCCTCGCTGCTGATGAGCGTGAGCTCCACCTGCGGCCAGTCGGAGGCCGGATCGGTCTGGTCGCGGCTGTGCTGCACCTGGAGCGTCAACTCGTTCGAACCTCGGGCGCCGAAGTCGGTGAAGAGCTGCGCCGAGGTCGTGTTGTTGAGCGAGGTACGAAACACCGCGTTCGAGCTGAACTCATAGGGCTCGAACGCCGACCGGTTGGGGCTCTCGTCGTTCTCGCCCCGCGCGAACACGTTGCGCACCGTCAGGCGGCTGCGGTCGGTCAGGCTCCAGTCGAGCCGTCCGAAGACGTTGGCGAGCTGTTGGTTCAGCCGGTACGGCCCGCTGATGCCCGGATCGAGCCCGAACTGTGACCGAAACGCCTCGATGGCCTCGCCCGCGCTCGCCGGCGACACGCGGATGAGCGCCGAGGGGTCGCGCTCCAGGTTGAAGCCAGTGGGCGGCTGATGCCGCTCCTCGAACTCCCCCGTGATGAAGAAGTGCGCGCGGTCGCGGATCACGGGCCCGCCCACCGAGAGCGCGAGCAGCGTGCGATCCACTCCCGACGCGTCCACCAGCCCGGTCGGAAGGCTCAGGTCGCCCATGAGCGCCTCGGCCCGGTGCACCGCCGAGCCGCGGATGCGCCACTCGTTCTCGCCGGTACGCGTCACCGCGTTCATGACGCCGCCGGTGAAGCCGCTCAGCCGCACGTCGAACGGCGCCACCAGGATCTCGTACTGGGCGACGGCGTCGATCGGGATGATCTTGGCGCCGGCCTGGCCGCCGGGCACGCCGCCGGCCGTGAGCCCGAACACGTCCTTGTTCGACACGCCGTCGACCAGAATCTGGTTGTAGCGGTCGTTCTGGCCCGCGATCGAAAAGCCCCCGTTCTCGGTGCGCTTCACCAGCGGAGAGAGGACGGCCAGATCCATGAAGTTGCGCGAGATGATCGGCACCGACTCGATGGTGATCTCGTCGATGCGCGTCGCGGGTCCCACCTGGCTGGGGTTGAAGACCTCGGTGCGGTCCACGGTGACCTCGAGGCCCTCCACGTCGACCGCCTGCTCCTGCAGGACGATGTCGAGCACGTGCACCTCGCCCACGGCGAGTTGCAGGTCTTCGAGCGTGTATTCGCCGAAGCCGAGGTGCTGTACCGTTACCCGGTAGGGCCCGCCGGGCTGGAGCACCGAGATCAGGAAGCCTCCCTCCTGATTGGTGACGGCCACCCGCGATCGACCCGTGCGGGTGTGCCGAAGCTGGACGGTCGCGTCGGGCACGGGCGTGCCGTCCGACGCCACCACCCGCCCGCGGATGCCCGAGGTGCCCCGCGACTGCGCGTCGAGTGGGGGCGCACCCCATCCCAGGGCGAGCAGCAGGCCGGCGAGTAGAACGAGCGTGGATCTGGAGGAGTCGAACGCAGCAGCTCTCATCGGCAGGCCCTCGGGGTCGGTTCGGCGTCGGCAACGTACCGCCGCCGGGCAGGTTCTTACTCAACGTGAGAACCTACGCGCATGCTCCGTGCGGCTTTCGCGCGCGACGTCCGACGGCCGGTACAGTCGCGCGGCGTACCCGCCGACACTCGAGCGTAGCGACCCGGGCGGCGCACCCGTGTTCAACCTCGGCACGGTCGCTTTGGTGACACCGGGGCCGCTCGATGTGTTCAGCGTTGAACCTCGATGGGACGACACCGCGCGCGGGACCCTACCCCACCCGGGCGGGTCGGCCTACCTTGCGGAAGGCGTACCACCTCGACCGCCGGAACTGTATGGCTGCCTTCACCGACTGGTTTCGCACTTCGGGCTCACGCGCGGGCGCGCGCTCGAGCGGCGCGTTCGACAAGCAGCTCGCGAAACTCGAAGCCGAGGCCGAAGGTGCGGCGCTGGGCCTGCAGGGTCTGCCGCTGAACCGTGCCGGCGACCTGTGCCACCGCGCCGGCGACACAGCCCGCGCGCTCCGCTATTACGGGCGCGCGATCGACGCCTTCCTCGAGGACGGGCAGCCCGAAGCGGCGCGCGGCGTGGCCAAGAAGATCATCCGCGTGCATCCCGACGCCGTGCGCACGCTCTGCACGCTCACCTGGCTCGACCTTGCCTCCGGGCTGCACGCGTCGGCGCTCGAACACCTGCACGCCTACGCCGTAGCGGCCCGACGCGCCGGGCGCCACGAGCTGGCGGGCCCGCAGATCGTCGAGATGGCGCGCGTGAGCGGCGACGCCTCGTTCCTCGAGATGGCCGTGACCGCGCTCGAGACGCTCGAACTCGGCCCCGATGCGCGCCTGGTGCGTGAATGGGCCGCGGCCGGCGGCTCGGCCGACGCCATTACGGATCCGGCGGCGCTGGCCCAGCACTGCTTTCACGAAGCCGTCCGCTCCAACGCCCAGCGGCGCGCCGACGGCGCGGTCGCCTGAGGCTCCGGCACTCCACGGGCGCCGGCCTTCCTCCGCAACACCACACCGCACCCGATCACCGAGCGCCACCCCCGCGCTACCCGCGGCCGCGCCGAGCGGTTAGGTTCGGGCTTTCCGAACCCGAACCTCTGAGGACAGCATCGGTATGCGCACTCCGCTCGCGGCCCTGGCGGCCGCCGCTCTCGTGACCCTGGCCGCCTGCGACTCCGGACGCAGCGCCCCGCCGCTCGACACCGACGACCGCATGGCCAGCTACTCCTACGGCCTCGACATCGGCAACTCGCTCAAGCCGACCGGTGAGCACCTCGATCTGGACGCGCTGATGAAGGGTGTCGAGGACGCGCTCGCCGGCGCCGAGCCTGCCGTGGATCGGGCCATGCTCCAGGCCGCGCGCGGGCGTGTGGCCGAGCTCATCCAGCAGGAACAGGAAGCCGCCCGGGCCGAGGCCGCCACCAAGAACGCCGAAGAGGGTGCGGCCTACCTCGCAGAGAACGGCGCGCGCGAGGGGGTCACGACCACCGCGTCGGGCCTGCAGTACGAGGTGCTCGAAGCCGGCGAGGCCGACGGCCCGCACCCCGGGCCCGAAGACCGCGTGCGCATCCACTATCGGGGCACCCTGATCGACGGCAGCGAGTTCGACAGCTCCTACGGTCGCGGGCAACCCGCCGAGTTCGGTGTGGGTGGTGTGATCGCCGGCTTCGCCGAGGGGCTTCAGCTCATGACGCCCGGCAGCAAGTACCGCTTCGTCATTCCGGCCGAGCTCGCCTACGGCGCGCAGGGCGCCGGCGACGTCATCGGCCCGAACGCGACGCTCATCTTCGAGGTCGAGCTGCTCGAGATCCTCTGACGTAGAGGGGGCGGACCGGCCTCCGCCCCGAGCCACCCC
>RFGQ01000437.1 GCA_003695865.1 Gemmatimonadota bacterium
AACCCGGCGACCGAGCGGGCGCTCCCCCGTCCGCCCCCCGCCCCGTCGAGCGCGACGAGCACCGTCGGCCGGTAGATCCGCTCGACCACACGCGAGGCGACGATGCCGATCACGCCGGGGTGCCATCCCTCGCCGGCCACCACCACCCCGAAGTCCCGCGCGGGGTCGTAGGCCCCGTCGGCCAATCGGTCCAACACCTGATCGAGCGTCCGCCGCTCCTCGTCCTGCCGGCGCCGGTTGAGCTGGTCGGCCCGCTCGGCCAGGGCGCGCGCCTCGCGCTCGTCTTCGGCGAGCAGCAGCGCGAGCCCGTCCGCCGGGTCTCCCATGCGGCCGATGGCGTTCAGGCGCGGCGCGAGGCGGAAGCCGACCTGGCCGGCGTCCACGCTCCCGCTCACGCCCGCCACCGCCAGCAGCGCGCGCAGGCCCGGCTTCTCGGTCCGCTCGAGCGCCCGCAGCCCGTAGCGCACGAGCGTGCGGTTCTCTCCCTCGAGGGGCACGAGGTCGGCGACGGTGGCCAGGGCGACCAGGTCGAGGTCGGCGTGCAGCTCGTCGGCCCCGACGCCCCGCGCCTCGGCCAGCAGTTCGCAGAGCCGATAGGCGACACCCGCGCCCGCCAGGCCGCCGTCCGGGTAGGGGCAGTCGGGGCGGTTGGGGTTCACGACCGCCAGGGCGTCGGGCAGCTCGGGACCGGGCGCGTGGTGATCGGTCACGATCACGTCGATCCCCTCGGACCGCGCTCGCCTCACCGTGTCGAGCGCGCGCACGCCGCAGTCGACCGTCACCACCAGGCTCGCGCCGACCTCGCGGGCCCGCTCGAGCCCGCCCGGGCCGAAGTCGTAGCCGTGGCGCATGCGGTGCGGCGCGAAGGGGATCACCCGGCGCGCACCCACCCGCCGCAGCCAACGGGTCAGCAGCACCGTGCCGGCCATGCCGTCCACGTCGTAGTCTCCGTGCACGAGCACGGTCTCGTCGCCTTCGATCGCGCGGAGCAACCGTTCGACGGCGGGCACCGCATCGGCGAGCGTACGGGGCTGGACGCGCGCCTCGAGCCGCGGTCTCAGGAACGCCTTGGCGCGCTCCGCGTCGGTGAGGCCGCGGGCCGCCAGCAGCGCGCACACGGCACGCGGCAGCGACAGGGCGCGCTCCAGGCGCGCGACGTCGGCCGGGTCGGGCGCGGGAAGGCCCTCCCAGCGCGGCTCCGGAAAGGGAAGCGGGGGCACCGCCGGTGGCGGGTCCGCCGGATCAGGCGGGGGCGGCCGGCGCGTCGTCGCCCGCGTCCTCCTCGGGAGAGGCATCCTCGGTCCCCCTGGCGGGCTCGGGCGGCCGGGCCGGTGCTGGAGGCGCGGCGTCGCCGCCCTCGCCCACGAGCGCGCCAACCAGAGCCTCGCCGGCCGACTCGGGGAGTGGGGCGGGCCCCTCCTCTTCGGGCTCCGCCTCCGCGGCGATCGCGTCCAGCAGCCCGGCGCCGGCGTCGTCCGATTTGCCCTCGGCGGATGCTCCCTCGTCTCCTTCGGCTCCCTCGGCCGAGGCCGCGTCCTCACCGCCCCCGGCCTCGGCGGCTTCGGCGGCGGCCCGGCGGGCCTGGGCCTCGGCCTCGGC
>RFGQ01000002.1 GCA_003695865.1 Gemmatimonadota bacterium
CCTCTACCCGATTCCCCAGGGCGTTGGGAGGACGTCTCCGCGATGCAGCGGGCGTTTTTTACGGACAGACCTGACGGTTCTTTGTGGGGAGGAATGCGCCACTCTTCGACGAAGATCGCTGTGGGGCTGATCTGGGCAGAGACCTGAAGCGAGCCCCAGAGACTCGTGCGGCCTCTTGCCGGCCGGCCGGCGCGCAGCGCGCCAGCACGTTGGCGGGAACCCCATGGCCGAGGGGCCGCTCGAGCTCCCGGGGCCAGACGTTGGCGGGCGGTCTTGGTGAGGTCCTGGATCTTTGCGCGCGCATGGCGCGTGGATCAGGTCAGGTGACCTTCCGCCCGCAACCAGGCCTCCGCTTCGGCCATGCCGTCCTGGAAAGAGACCCGCGGCGCCCACCCGGTGGCCGCCCGAAGCTTGCCGTGGGGGTAGACGATGCGGCGTTGGGTCAGCTCGAAGCTCTCTCGATCGAGGGGCAGGCCGAGCTTGAAGAGCGCGTTGGCCCCCACGATGGCGCGCCCCATGAAGGCCGGGAGGCGCTTGGGCTTTCGGCCGCACATCTCGCCGAAGGCTCCGAACCACTCGGCCCAGGTGACCTTCTCGTCGACGACGTTGTAGGCGCCCGCGGCGTCTTTGGCCGTGGCCGCGAGCACGAGCGCGTCGACGAGGTTCTCGATGAACACGGGGAAGGCGTAGCCCTGGCCGTCGCCGAAGATCACGGGCGTGCCCTTCTTCACCAGCTTGAGCATGCCGATGGCCCAGCCCTGGCTCCGCGGCCCGTAGACCATGCCTGGCCGGAGCACCACGAGCTCGGGGCCGCCGCCTTCGGCCAGGGAGACGAGGGCCCTCTCCCCCAGGGCTTTGGTGCGGCCGTAGCGGCCCTCCTGGGTGACCGCGAGCGCGTCGTCGTCGGCCACCTCGTCTTTCGGGGGCAAGCCGAAGACCGCGATGGTGCTGATGTGAACGAAGCGGCGGACGCCCTTGTCGGCGGCCAGGCGGTAGAGGCGCTCGCAGGCGTCGACGTTGAGCTTGAGGGCGGCAGCTTCGGCGTCTTCGCCTCGGCGGGGGAGCCAGGCGGCGACGTGGAAGATGGTGTCGGCGCCCTCGAAGATCTCGGCCCACCCCTCGTCGGAGCCGAGGTCAGCGCGCTTCTTCTCGACGTCATCGCGCTGCAGGTGCGCGGCTTTGTCAACCGTGCGGCCGGTGGCCGCCACGTGGGCGCCGAGATCGGCGAGGCGTTTGGTGAGGGC
>RFGQ01000046.1 GCA_003695865.1 Gemmatimonadota bacterium
GGCCACGACCGAGAGCATCACGGCCACCCAGGGCAGGTCGCGCCCACCGAGAAAGTAGTCGCGCCCGCCGCGCTGGCCGCGTCCCAGCCAGGCGCCCCACCCGGTCACCGCGACCAGATAGAGCCCGACCACGATCAGATCGAGCGGAGCGACGGCGCCGTTCACCGGTCGGCCCCCGGCCGACCGGCGTCCTCGCGGACGCGGACCGCCTGATCGACGATCGACAACGCCGCCGCGTCGTGCACGGCTCGCCTCAGCGGCACGTGGCGGCTGTTGTCGCGCGTGGGGTTCACGCGGTTGGTCAGCAACACGACGAACAGGTCGAGGTCCGGATCCATCCAGACGGAGGTACCCGTAAAGCCGGTGTGTCCGAAGGCACGGGGCCCGAAGTAGTCGCCCGCCGACGAGGTACCCGAGGGGGTGTCCCAGCCCAGCGCGCGCGAGGCCGTCTCGTCCCAGCGTCGCGTGAACGCGTGGAGCGTGCCCTCGTCCACGAGCCGCAGGTCCTCGGCGCGCGGGTGCGGACAGATCAGGCCGGGCTCCGAGGCCGGCACACAGGCGGGCGCCACGCCCCCGTTCAGGAGCGTGTGTGCGAACACGGCCAGGTCGTAGGCGGTCGAGAACAGACCGGCGTGGCCCGCCACGCCGCCCATGGCGTACGCGTTCTCGTCGTGCACCACGCCGTGCACGTGCGTGTGGCGGAAGATCGTGTCCACCTCGGTGGGCGCGATGCGCACGGCACGCGCGGCCGGCGGGCGGAAGCCCGTGTCGTCCATGCCCAGCGGGCGCCATGCGCGCTCGGCCAGGAACGCGTCGAGCGACCGGCCGCTCACCGCCTCGACGAGGAAGCCGAGCGTCATGAAGCCGATGTCGGAGTAGACCGTGGCCCGACCCGGCACGTACTGCAGCGGCAGGGCCGCGATCGCCCGCTCGTAGGCGGCGCGGCCCGCGATGTCGAAGTAGAAGCGCTCGAAGGGCGGCAGGCCGCCGCGGTGGAGCAGAAGCTGCCGGACGCTCACCCTGCGGCGCGCCGGGTCCTCGCCCGCCCACCAGGGCAGGTAGTCGACCACAGGACGGTCCAGGTCCACACGGCCCTCGTCGACCAGCAGCATCAGCGCCGTCGTCGTCCCCACCACCTTCGTGAGCGAGGCGACGTCGTAGATCGTGCCCGGGGTCACCGGATACGCGAACGCTGTGCTCTCCCCGATCGCCGCGGCCACCGGTTCGCGTGGGCGCGGGCCGTCACCGGCGGCCCCTACCCCGCCCACCGCGGCGGCCGTGCTGCGCGGATAGTCCAGGCGGCCGTAGCCCCGCAGGCGCACCAGCCGGCCGTGGCGGCCGATCGCGAGCGCCGCGCCCGGCGTCACCGAGTCGGCCACGGCCGCCGCGATCAGCGAGTCGACGCGGGCGAGCGCCCCCGCATCCATCCCCACGAGCGCCGGATCCGCCTCGAGCGGCGAGCGCCGGACCGGGACGGCCGGGCGCCCGGCTACGGTACCCGGCTCGGCAGAGAGCCCCGCACCTCTTCGGCCGGCCGGCGCCGGTGCGCCCCCCGCCGATGCGCCGGCCGTGGGGGGGGCGCCCGCTGCGGGGCCCCGGTCCACGCCGTCGCCGCGCAGCGCGTAGGGCGGGATCGACACGGGAAGGCGCCCGCCGATGGGCGCCAGCCCCGTGAGCGCGCGCGCCGCCGCGCGCTGCGACACCTCGCGGCCACCCCAGGCGATCAGGTAGGCCGGAGCACCCGGGAACGACGTGAGCAGATAGGGATTGCCGAACGAGGTGACGATGGTGGGGCGGTCGCGGCCGACGCC
>RFGQ01000438.1 GCA_003695865.1 Gemmatimonadota bacterium
CCCCCCCCCTCTTCCTCCTCATCCTCATCATCCAGAGCTCCTTTCGTGTGGATCCGAAGGCCGGCCCGGCTCGATCCCGGTCCGTCACCCGTCGGCCGAGCCGCCCCGCTCCCGGGCGGGCCGGCGCACCAGTTCACCTCCGCAGTTCGGACAGCGACCCTCCATCTCGTCGGCGCACGCCTTACAGAACGTGCACTCGTAACTGCAGATGAAGGCATCCCGTCCCTCGGCCGGAAGCCCGGCCGCGCAGCGCTCGCACTCCCCTCGCATCTCGAGCACCCACACCTCCCTCGGAATTCACGCTTCGGTGAAGGCTCGAACTTGTGTGACGGGCCCCGGGCGGGCAAACTCCGGACCGTCCCGCCCGCCCCATCCGACCGGCACGGAGACCCCCGACGATGCGACTCGACGCTCCCGGAGACCGCCTGCGGACGCTCTGGAACCGCCTCGCTCCACTTCCCCTGGGGCGCGTGCTCTTCTCGTGGATGCTCGGATGGATGGTGCCGTACTCGGGCACGCTGGGCGCCCGGGTGGAGACGCTCGAAGCGGGCCACGCCCGCCTGTCGCTCCGCGACCGGCGCCGGGTGCGAAACCATCTCGGGTCGGTGCACGCGGTCGCGCTCGTCAACCTGGGCGAGTTGACCAGCGGGCTGGCGATGCTCACCGGTCTTCCGGGCACGGTGCGCGGGATCGTGGTGGGCCTCGAGACCCAGTTCGTGAAGAAGGCCCGGGGGCGGCTCGTCGCCGAGTGCCGCTGCGCCGTACCGCACGTCGACGACACCACCGAGCACCGTGTGCGGGCCGACATCCGCGACCAGGACGGCGACGTGGTGGCGACCGTGGCCGTGACCTGGCGGCTCTCCCCCCGTTGAGGAAGCGATGACCGACGCACCCTCGGCCGCATCGGGCGGTCCGCCGCCCGAGGGCGGCGCTCCCGACAGCGTTCCCGCCATCGACACCCCTCTCACGCGTCACGCCGGCATCCGTGTTCCCGTGGTCTGCGGCGCGATGTATCCGTGCTCGAACCCGGAGCTGGTGGCGGCCGCTTCGGCGGCGGGCGGCATCGGCATCGTGCAGCCGGTGTCGCTCACCTACGTGCACGGCTGGGACTTCCGGGAAGGACTGCGCTACATCCGCAGCCTCACCGACCGCCCGATCGGCATGAACGCGCTCATCGAGCAGGGCTCGAAGACCTATCGGCGCCGCATGGAGGCCTGGCTCGACATCGCGCTCGAGGAAGGCGTGCGCTTTTTCGTCACCTCGCTCGGCAAACCCCGCTGGGTCGTGGAGCGGACGGCGGCCGGCGGCGGCATCGTCTACCACGACGTCACCGAACGGAAGTGGGCACTCAAAGCCGTCGACTCGGGTGTGCACGGCCTGATCGGCGTGAACGCGCTCGCCGGTGGTCATCCGGGCCCCAGAACGCCCGAAGCGCTGTTGGACGAAGTCGGCGACCTGGGCCTGCCGGTGGTGTGCGCGGGAGGCGTGGCGACAGAAGAGGACTTCGTGCGGGTGCTGCGCCTGGGTTACGCCGGCGTGCAGATGGGCACCCGCTTCATCGCCACACCCGAGTGCAGCGCGCCGGACGCGTACAAGCAGGCGATCCTCGAGGCCGGCTCGGACGACATCGTCCACACGGAGCGCATCTCCGGCGTGCCGGTCGCGGTCATCGACACGCCCTACATACGCCGCATGGGCCTGAAAGCCGGCTGGTTCGCCCGCCGCATGCTCCGCGGCCGGCGCACCAAGCACTGGATGCGCACCTTCTACGCGCTGCGCTCCTTCTGGCAACTGCGCAGGGCGCTGCGCGACACGACCGGGAGCACCGAGTACTGGCAGGCGGGCCGATCGGTGGCGGGCATCCGGGCCATCGAGCCGACGGGCGAGATCATCGGACGCTTCGCCCGCGCGGCCGCACGGGCCGGCCTGGGGGGCGGCGCGCCGGGATCACCCGGTTGAGAGGTCGGGCGTCGGATCAGTCCCCGGCCTCGAAGCCGGCGTCGCGCAGGACGGCGCGCGCCCGCTGCTCGTCCTCGACCTGCACGACCAGGCGTGCGGGGCTCACGAAGGCGATCGCGGGGTCGGCACCCCCGACGTCGTCGATGAACAGGGCCGCCTGGATCCCCGCGTCGAGCAGGAAGCCGCGCGCCAGCTCGCCCTCGTGGCGGTAGGTGAAGCGCCCCACAACCGCGACATCGAACGCCACTCAGCCCCCCCTTCCGCTCTCGCCCTGGGCCGGCTCCGCCCCCCCGGGGAACCGAGAGCGGTCGAGCCCCGGGATGATGCGCAGGGCGTTCTCGTAGTACACCTTGCGCAGAACGTCGTCGGGAAGGTCGAGCCCGTACATGCGCCAGAAAGCGTGATAGCGGCGGTAGTAGGGGAAGTACTCGTCTGCGGTCTCGAAGACCCGGAAGTAGGTGTTGAACTCTTCCCTGTCGTAGCTGTCCTTACCCATCAGCACCCGGTCCTGGTAGCGGACCAGCCATTCGCGCGCGAACCGCGGCTGACGCCCCAACTCGTAGAGCACGGCGCCCAGGCCGACGTACATGTTCGGGATCTCGTCCAGGATGCGGCCCAGTCGGCCCAGATCGTTCCCCATCCAGTGCAGGTGCGCCGAGATGAAGTCGATCCCGGGCCAGCGGCGGAACAGCGAGCGCTGTTCCTCCATGATCTGTTCCCACGGCGGAAACGCCTCGGGCGGCCGGATGCGGCGCGGGCGCAGCTTGAGCTCGAGCCAACGCTCGTTGAAGCGGTCGTGCGGCTGCCAGAACTCGGCCGGATCGCCCGAGTGGATGAGCACCGGGATGTCGAGTGTGTCGACGGCGGCCCACAGGGGGTCGAGGCGGGGGTCGTCGACCGGGATGCGGGCACCGTCCACGTCGAGCGCGGTCATGCCGAGGTTCTTGAAGATC
>RFGQ01000439.1 GCA_003695865.1 Gemmatimonadota bacterium
AGCGTCGCGGGGGCTCGGCGGCCTCCCTCAGCCCTCCTCCGAAGAATCGGCCTCGTCCCCATCACCGCCTCGCTCGACGGGAACCCCCTCCTCCTCACCCCGGCCGAGGCTCAGCAGCGCCTGGGCGGCCTCGGCCAGCGCCGCCTGGCGGGCTCCCTCGGGTAGCGCCGGGCGCTCGTCCCCACTGCCCGCGGCCGGGCCGGACCCTGCGCCACCCGAGCCGCGCATGAGCGGTCCGAAGATCTCCATCGGGATCGGGAAGACCGTGGTGGAGTTGTTCTCGGCCGCGATCTCCACGGCCGTCTGCAGGTAGCGGAGCTGCAGCGCGGCGGGGTGGCGCGACATCACCTCGGCGGCTTCGGCCAGCTTGTTCGACGCCTGCAATTCGCCTTCGGCGGCGATCACCTTTCCGCGCCGCTCACGCTCGGCCTCGGCCTGCTTGGCCATGGCCCGCTTCATCTCCTGCGGCAGGTCGATGTCCTTGATCTCGACCCCCGTGACCTCAATGCCCCAGGGATCCGTGCCCTCGTCGATGATCTCCCTCACCACCTCGTTGATCTGCTCGCGCTCGGCGAGAAGATCGTCGAGTTCGGACTGGCCGATGACGCTGCGCAGGGTGGTCTGTGCGAGCTGGCTCGTGGCGAAGTAGTAGT
Source organism: Gemmatimonadota bacterium (assembly GCA_003695865.1). Taxonomy (GTDB): domain Bacteria; phylum Gemmatimonadota; class Gemmatimonadetes; order Longimicrobiales; family Gaopeijiaceae; genus J028. The sequence continues at coordinate 654 of RFGQ01000439.1, forward strand.
CCTCGATCTCGACCACGGCGCGTGTGGGATCGGCGACGCGGAAGTAGACGACGGCGTTCACCTTCACGCTGACGTTGTCTTTGGTGATCGTGTCCTGCGGCGGGATGTCGAGCGCCACGATGCGCAGGTCCATCTTACGCATGCGCTCGATGCCGAACGGCACCAGAAAGATGAGGCCCGGGCCTTTCGCCCGCGTGAGCTTCCCCAGGCGGAACACGACGCCCCGCTCGTACTCGAAGAGCACGCGCAGGCTGGTGACGAGGGCCGCGGCGCCGACGAAGGCGAGGGGGATGAGGATGCTGCCCATGGCACTGACTCCTGGCTTCTGAGGAACCCCGGTGCGGAGGGTGACGAGCCGTTGCAGCCCGACGGTGGCGCCGGGCGTGCCGCCCCGCGGCGAGGCGAGCGTAGGGTCGCCCGCCCGGGCTCACGGTGCCCCGCGGTCGGGCCCCGCGCAAGTGCCCCGACCACCACGGCTGCGCCCGCTTGACACCCTTCGGACGCCGGGTGACTTTTCCACTCCCCGGGTACGGATCGGGGGCGTGCCGGCTTCGCCCGGGCGCCTTCCGGAGCGCCGTCCGGGCCCGGATTCGCCGGAGTAGCTCAGCTGGTTAGAGCAGCGGAATCATAATCCGCGTGTCGGGGGTTCGAGTCCCTCCTCCGGCATCCCGACGCCGATGGCGTCGACGCCCCTCCCGGCGGGAGGGGCGTCGTGCTTTCGGGCGCCGTCCTTCCGCCGCGGAGAGCCCATGTCCGGATCGCTCGCCCCCCGATGCACCGTGCCGGGAGCACCCCCGTCTCCCGGGTTGGACCGACGAGGCTTTCTGCGGCACGCCGGACGCTGCGCCGCCACGCTCGCCGCGGCCTCGCTCTTCGCACCCGACGCGCTGCGGGCCGCGTTCGCCCGGAGAGCCCGTGGCGAGGTCATCGCCGAGGCGCCCTGGGGGCGGGTCGAAGAGGTCGCCGAGGGCGTGTGGGCGCTCGTCTCCACGCCGCTGGAGGGCGACTTCACGACGATCGCCAACGGCGGGTTGATCGTCGGCCGCGACGCCATCCTCGCCGTCGAGGGGCTCGGCACGACGCGGGGAGCGCGCTGGCTCTCGGACCTGGCGCTCGAGCACCTGGGGCGCCGACCCACACACGTGCTTCTCACGCACCATCACGGCGACCACACGCTCGGCCAGGCCGGGTACGTCGATCGGCCGGGCACACTGCGTGTGCTGACCAGTGAGGCCACGCTGCGCCGGCTGGAGTCTTCGGACCAGGAGCGCCTCATGCCCACCGAGGTGCTTTCCGAGCCCGAAGGAGAGACGGAGCTGGACCTGGGCGGCCGCGTTGTGCGCGTCGTCCCGCGGGCCGGACACACCGTGTCGGACCTGGTGGTCGAGGTCGACGACCCCCGCATCGTCTTCGCGGGGGATCTTGTGTGGAACGGCCTCTTCCCGAACTTCGTCGACGCCCGGCCGCTCCAGCTCATGGAGGCGGTGCGCGCGACGCTGGCCGAGGAGCGGGCGCTCTTCGTGCCGGGCCACGGTGACCTGGCGACGCGTGGGGAGTTGGAGGCTTACCTGGAGGTGCTCGAACGCCTCGAGGTGCTCGCGCGGCGCTCGTTCGCCCGGGGCGAGACCCCGTCCGAGGCGGCCGAGGCGTTCCGCATTCCGCCCTCGCTGGGCACCTGGACGTTCTTCCGGGACGACTACGTGCGTCGAGCGCTCGACGCCTGGCATCGGGCGCTCTCCGCCGGGGAGGGCGCGTGAGCGGCGTGGCGCTGGTCACGGGCGCCTCGTCGGGCCTGGGGAAGGGCCTGGCCCGTCGGCTGGCCGCCGAGGGTTGGGCCGTCGGACTCGCGGCACGGCGGGCCGAGGCGCTCACCGCGCTCGCCGGCGAGATCCGGGCGGCCGGCGGACGCGCCCTTCCCGTTCCCACCGACGTGGCCGAGCGCGAGGCCGTGCACGACGCGGTCCGGGCGGTGGAAGAGGCCCTGGGGCCGGTCGACCTGCTCGTGGCCAACGCCGGCGTGAGCGAGATGACGGTACCCGACGAGCTCGACGCCGAACGGGTGGAGTTCCTCTGCCGGGTGAACTACCTGGGTGCGGTGTACGCGGTCGAGGCGGTGCTCCCCGGCATGCTCGAGCGTCGCCGGGGCCATCTGGTCGCCGTGAGCAGCCTGGTGGCCTTCGGCGGGCTGCCGCTCACGGCCGCGTACTCGGCGTCCAAGGCGGCGCTCACGAACTTCTTCGAGAGCCTTCGCATCGACCTGCGGCCGCGCGGCGTCGACGTGACGGTCATCTCGCCGGGCTACGTGCGCACCCCCATGACCGAAGCCAACCGGCACCGGATGCCCTTCCTGGTCGAGGCCGACGACGCCGTCGAGCGCATGATGCGCTCGATCCGCCGGCGCCGGCCGGCGTTCGCGTTTCCCCGGCCCCTGTCGACGTTCGTCTGGCTCGCGCAGGTGTTCCCGCGCGGACTGTACGACCGCATCGCCGCGCGCGTGCGCCGCGAGAAGCGCCGCTGAGGCGGTGGCCGCCCGGCGCCGCGAAGGCCATCTTTGCTTTCCGGGCGCCGCCGCGCCCGCTCCACGACCCGGAAGGCGCGCGCGCTCGACCGCCCGTGCCACCCGACGCACACCCGAGGAGGTGCGATGACCGACCGCGGACGCACGCTGATCGCCGGACGCCGCGAACGTATCGAGCGTGCGCTCGGCCGCCCGCTCTCGGCACCGCCGCCCAATCCGAGCCCGCTGTCCGACGAAGAGCGGGACCACCTGATCGCGGGCGGTATGGAGCTGTACGTCAACGATCTGGAGTGGGAGTCGCTGACGGGCGAGGAGCACCTGGAAGACGGCCCTCTGGCCGAACTCACGTTCCCGGGGGTGCTGGCGTTCGTGCGGGGTCTGCTGCTCAGCGAGGCGATGCCCGACTCGCTCGCACCCGCCGACCCGCGCCCCGAAGTCGTCGACGCGCTGCTCGAACGCCTGGCCGACGAAGTGATCCGCCTGGAGGAGGAGGCCACGCGCGCGGGTGGTGAGGACGCGGAGCGCGCACGGATGCAGATGGAGGCCACGCGGCGCCTGCTCGACCTCGTGCTCATGGCCTACCACGGCCTCTCGGACGAGGAGGTCGAACGCGTGGAGCGCGCCGCCGGCGCGGCCTGAGCGCTCATGGCGCGGGACCGCCCCGTGCGGCCCGGCCACCCCTACCTGGCCGGTCCGCCCGTCTTCGTCGCCCACCGGGGCGGCGCGCGCATGGCCCCCGAGAACACCCTGGAGGCCCTGAGGCAGGCGGTGGACGACTGGGGCGTCGACATGCTCGAGGTGGACGCCCGCCTCACCCGGGACGGG
>RFGQ01000440.1 GCA_003695865.1 Gemmatimonadota bacterium
CATCTGGGCCGCGTGATCCTCATCCGACCCGATGAGCGTGACGAACTCGCGGTGGCCGTAAAGGAGCGCCCACAAACACGCAGTCTCGCACAGCGAAGTCTTGCCGCTGCTCCGCGGCATCGCCATCGCAAAGAGCCCGCCCTCGAGCACCGCCTGCTCGATCTTGGCGATGACACGGAGGTGGTCGGGCGACCACGCGAGGTGGAAGGTGGCCGGAAAGTACCGCTCGCAAAAGGCCCGGAAATCCCGCGCGCATGACGCCTTCCGCTCGGCGTCTACCACCTCCGGCAGTGGGCCGATGTCGCGGCCCGAGAGCGAGAGTGCCCGCGCTTCCCGCGCCTTGCGCTCGCGGTACGCGTCGTAGCCGCTCGCATCGTCGTTCGCCTCCGCGGCGCGTCGCAGCTCCTCGTGGCGCGTCGCCGCGAGCCACGCGGTGTAGCGGAAGAGGTCGACGCGGTTCGGATCGGTCGCCGAAGCGATGCGGTAGCCCGCGCGGGTGCGATGCCGGTGCAGCTGCCGCTCATTGATCACCTCGTCCAGGGGCGTGGAGTTGAGCAACCGGCACAGCTCGCTCGGCCTGAGATGGCGCGGATCAATCGCCACGCGCCCCCCCATTTGCCGCCTCCCGCACAAGCCACGCTGCATAGTGCACAAGGTTGATCGTGCCGTCGACGTTGGTCGGCGCGCCCGCTTCAATGTCCGCGCGGATGTCCGCTTCGCACACAGCAGCGCCGCCCGTCCCCCCGACGCGCGACAGAACGCGGGCAGCATCTTTCGCGGTTAGCGCCGCCGGGTTCAGTCGCCCCTGTTTGACACCTTCGCCTGTGTTCACGCCGCCCTCCGCCCGTGACCCATGAAGTTGCCCACTGGTTGCCCACTTGCGCGAAATGTCGCGGATTCGCCTTGATGTTCGGCGCAGCACTCGCCCTTGTGTGTGCAGCGCCGCGGAATGGGCCGGGGCGCGCAGGAGGCACACGCATGTTCATCAAACGGATCGTGATCGAAGGGGCCGAGGGCGACGTCGACATCCGCCGCGTCGACGACGGCGCCCTGGTGATCGCCAACGACGTCGAGCAGCTCGTCGCCAATGACGCGAGCGAACGCGAGCGCTGGGGCGTCGCATTCAACGCCATGAAGGTCCTCGTC
>RFGQ01000007.1 GCA_003695865.1 Gemmatimonadota bacterium
CCCGTCGGACCGCCGCCCGGCGGCGGCCGAATCGGCAGACCCGGTTGCGCCACCCACCCGGTCCCCCGACCGCGCCGCAGGCCCGTCCACCGAGCCGGAATCCGCGGGCGCCCCGGTCCGCGCGGCCGCGGTGTCGGGCCCCGCCCGCGGCGAGGCCGAATCCACCCCTGCGTCGGCCGCCGCCCGCTCCGCGCGCGCCGCATCGTCCGCACCGCCGCAGCCCGCGCCGCCCGCGAGGACGAGCGCGGCCGCGATCAGTACGCAGGCAGCGTGGGATCGACCTGCTCGCGCCACCCGAGCACTCCTCCTTCCAGGTTCCAGACCTTCGTGAAGCCGCGCTCGGCGAGCACCTGGGCCGCCCACGCGCTGCGTCCGCCCGAGCGGCAGTAGACCACGATCTCGCGGTCCGGATCCAGCTCGTCGAGGCGGGTCGGTACGAACGCCATGGGGATGTGCACCTGGCCGCAGTCGGGCAGGTCGGCGATCTCGCGCTCGTGCGCCTCGCGCACGTCGAGCAGCACCAGCTCGTCGCCGCGTTCGAGGCGTTCCTTGAGCTCGACGGGCGTGAGGGTGGGCACCGGCCCTGCCGGATGGGTCATCGTGGACGGCTCCCGAACTCGGCGGTGGGTGACTGGAGGTAGAGGGCGACACGCTCGGCTGTGCGCCGCGCGGCGCCGCGATGGACGTCAATATAGCGCCGCGCGGCCGCACCCGCGGCGGCCCTGCGGCCGGCGTCGGCAAGCAGCGTTTCCACGCGGCGGGCCGCGTCACCGGCATCGCGAACCACGAAGCCGGCCCCGGCGCCCACCAGCTCCCCGGCCGCGCGGGCGCTGCGGTGATGCGGCCCGAAGAGCACCGGCACACCGGCCGCGGCCGGCTCGAGCACGGAGTGCAGCCCCGCGCGTCCAAACCCCCCGCCCACATGCGCGAGCGCACCGACCGTGTAGAGGTGCGCGAGCACCCCGACCCGGTCGACCACCACCGCGTCGGCCTCGCCGACGGCCCCACCCCCCTCCACCTCTCCCAGCGTCGTCGAGCGCCACCCCGCCGTGCGGAGGCGCGAGCGTAGTGCACGCACGGCGTCCGGCGTGGGCTCGTGCGGCGCGACGAGCAACCGCAGAGGCAAGCCGCGCCCCCGCACGGCGCCGGCCGCGTCGACGACCACGGCCTCGTCGGCCGACCACGTCGAACCGGCCACCCACCAGGGTGCGCCGCCGTCCCGGAAGGGTGCCA
>RFGQ01000441.1 GCA_003695865.1 Gemmatimonadota bacterium
TCCCGGATCCACGCGGTGAGCGCCTCGCCGGTGAGCGTGGCACCGGCCCTCACCCCCACCAACAGCGGCGAACCCGCCTCGGCGGGAACGTCGACCTCGTACCCGTCCGGTCCCTCGGCGAAGGAGACCGTGCGGAAGGCCTGGTGGACCAGGCGCAGGATCTCGTCGAGGGCACGGAGCAGGGGTGTGAAGGTCGAAAACAGATCGTCGTGATCGTAGGCCGGAACGGAGGGAGAGACGTATCCGGGCCGCACCTCGGCGACGCCTCCGAGGTACCCGGCGATCGCCAGATAGAGCTGGAACGGGTGCGCCCGCTCGCTCTGGATCACGGCCTCGAGCACGGGAAGGCCGTGCACCAGGCCGGTGATCTGGCGCACCGTCCGCTGGACCGTAGGATCGGACTCGTCGAGACCGGTCTTGCGGAGCTGGTCGCTCAGGAAGACGGCCCGCTCCCGAAGTCTGGCGGCCCTGGCGCTCACCGCCTGCACCAGCCCGGGCGCGACCGCCAGGCGGACGTGCGGTGGCACGAAGTCGGCGAGCGCGTAGGAGTCGGCGTGCTGAACCACCCGGGCGATCGGGATGCCCACGTACTTCTCAGGCACGCTCTCGCCGGCGAACAGTGCAAGCCTGGGGCGCAGTCGCGGGATCGCAAGTGCGTCCTCACCCGTGTTCTCGTCGACGACGTGGCGGGTTTCGACCGAGCGATAGCGGGAGAGGGATCCGGCCACGGGTTGGTCGGGGTCGCGGACACGGGGAACCGTGAGGTGCACAAGCACGGGAAAGGTCTCCCCGTGCCCGTGGAGCGCCTTCAGGTCGAGAACCAGGTCCTCGTCCAACGCAGGGTCGTACTCCACGACGAGCCCGTCGGGTAGGATGGCCGAAAGCCGGGTCACGCGCAGCGTTCCGCCGGCGAGTTGCACACTGTCGAAGGCGAGCTCGCGCACTCCCCAGTGGTAGGGGGAGGCGTGTGTGGCGTGGAGCGCGGCGAGGGCCTCCTGACGCTGGTCCGCCTGCTGGAAGTGCTGGGGTGCGAGGAACATCCCCTCGTGCCACTGCACCGCGTCGGGGATCTTCCCCTCGCCGCTCGCCATCGATGGCCTCTCCTCAGTTCTCGTCAGGTACGACCTGGAAATCCCGCTCCCCCAGGACGAGCGTGAAGCGCTGCAGGTGACCGACCCGGGCCCGGTGCGCACCTGGAGTCAGGTAGTCGGCGAAAATGATCAACGCAACCCCGCTCCTGCCCACGGGCAGCCGATCGAAGCGGCGCGCTTGGCCCGGAACGAACTCCCAGTGTTCGGCGTGGAGTGACCCTGGATGGTCTCGAAGCAACTGGTCACGCCGCTGGAACCACTGTCGGGCGGTGAGGGGCAGCACGACGCCGAGCGTCTCCTTGTCGCGTACCAGGACCAGGTCGACCGGGACCGGCGAGTTGTCGTTGGCCCGCGCCTGCACCCGGACGGCGAAGCGTTCGGTGTGCACGCGGGGCCCTCGACATCCCGCGGCGAACACGGTTACGGCGAGCGCGAGGCACACCAGCGGCGCGTGCGTCCGCACGATTCGCCACCCCGGCGGGTCACTCACCGTGGCCGCGCCGGCACCACGATGGCCGGAAGCCGCGAGGCGCTCCGGAACGCCCGGGCCCGGGCCTCGGCCTGATCCTCGGTGCCGACGAACGAGAGGCGGACGAGGCGGAGCCAGTCACCCGAGCGGCTGCGCGCCTGGACGA
>RFGQ01000442.1 GCA_003695865.1 Gemmatimonadota bacterium
CGGCACGACCGTCAGCGTGAGCGGCCCCACCTGTCCGCGCACGTCCAGCGAGTTGGCCGCGCGCGCGAGCAGTTGCAGCTCGCCTACCGAGCCGTTCGGGATGGTCAGCGTGGTGTCGACCGTCACCGAGTCGGCCGGCGGATTGATCGGCTTCACCACCGTCGCCGTCACGGCGCCCGTGGCGATCAGGGTGACGCTGGTGATGCCCTGCGGGTCCTGCGCCTGCACGCGCACCGAGAGCTCGCGGCCGGCCTGAATGAACTCGCCGCCGACGAGGTTGAGGATCTGCACGTCGGGTCCGCCCAGGATCAGCGGCACCGTGTCCGCCGACGGGTTCCCTGCGCTGTCCCACGCCGTCGCGATGATCTGCGCCGTCTCCTTGATGGAGTCGGCCGTCGGAATCAGGAAGCGGCTTACCGTGGTGTCTTCGGTCGACGCCACGAAGCGCACGCGCTTCTCCTCGAAGCGGGTCACGACCGTGTCGGTGCCGAGGTCCGGGTCGCCCCGGAAGGCGACGCCCGTGAAGGCCACCGAGTCCACGCCGACCTTGTCCTGCACCCGCACCGTCACGAGGACGGAGTCGCCGATGGGCTTGGCCGACACGCTGTCCCCCGACGGGCTCAGAATCTGGACGGCCGGGCCTTCCGTGTCGTCGCGGCCCGTCGTCGGCGGCGGACCGGTGAACAGGTTGGTCCCGTCGCACGCCACGAGGGCGACGACGCCGAGCAGCATCAAGCCGCGAGCGATGGACCCTGTCAGGCTACGGGAATGCATCGGTGTCTCCTCGACGCCGGATCAGTTCAGGTCACCGCGCACGATGTGCGGGGTCACCAGAATCATCAGGTCCCGCTGGATCTCGGACTGCCGCGTGGTGCGGAACAGCTTGCCGAGAACCGGCAGGTTCATGAGCAGCGGAATCCCGGCGCGTACCTCCTGGCGCTCGGTCACCGTCAGGCCGCCGATGACGACGGTCTCGCCGTCGCGCACCAGCACCCGCGTGTTCGCGTTCTGGGTCTGGAAGATCAGACCGATGTCGGACTCGGCGAGCTGGGCGGCCGAGCGCTCGGCGCGGATGTCGAGCAGGATATGGTCGCCCGCGGTTACGTGGGGCGTCGCCGTCAGGATGATACCGGTCTCCTCGAAGTTGACCGTCGCCTGCGGGAAGCCTCCCTGGCCGCCGCCCGCCGACCCCGCGTCGATGACCCGGATCGGCGTCCGCTCACCGACCTGCAGACGAGCCTGGTTGTTGTCCGCGACCGTGACCGAAGGGGCTGCCTGGATGTCGCTCAGGTTCATGGACTGCAGGGTCTCGACGAACGTGAGCAGCGTGTGGCGCCCGATCACCAGCGAGCTGAGCAGGCGCAGTGTGGGGCTGGCCACGCGGTTCTGAGCGTTGCCGAGCGCCGCGATCGAGTTGCCGCCCAGGGAGATCACGTCGGTCCCGACGGGCACCTCTTCCGGCTCTCCGTCCCGGTCGAGATCGGCGAAGCCGGGCGTGAGCACGTTGAGCTGGTTGCCCTGCGAATCCTTGAGGTCGTAGGCCAGGCCCAGGTCCTCGAGGTCGGTGCGGTTCACGAAGATGATCTTCGCCTGGATCATCACCTGTGGCGTGGCCACGTCGAGTTCGCGGACGAGCCGCTCGACCGCCTCGTGCACGCGCTCGATGTCGGTCACGATGACGGTGTTGTTCGCCGGCGCGTCCGACACCGCGCCGCGCTCCGACAGCAACGGCTGGATGGACGCCATGACCTCGGTCGAGGTGCCGAAGTTGATCCGGTAGGGCACCGTCATCAGAGGGGCGAAGGCCTCCTGATCGTTCAGGTTCTGGATGGCGTCGACGCGGATGATCCCGTTCTCGTCTTCGATCGCGATCAGGCCCTGGCTGCGCAGAATGGTGTTGAGCGCGTCGTCCCAGGCCTGGTCGCGGATTTCGGCCGTCACGAAGCCCGCCACGCTCGCGCCGGGCACGATCGAGCGATCGGCGAACTCGGCGAACGTGAAGAGCACGTCCTGGATGGGCGTCTGGTCGAACGACACCGTGATGCGCCGCTCGGGCGCCACCTGCGGCGGCGTCGGCGGGGCCGTGGCGGGCGCCGTCGTGGGCGTCGCGGCGGCGGCGGTCACGGCCGGCGTCCCGGTCGCGCCCGCTCCAGGAGCAGTGAGCGCGTCCCAGGGCTCGAAGTCGCCCCAGGGATTGGCCAGGGAGACGCGGATGTAGCCGTCGTAGTGCTCGACCTGGTAGTCGACGAGCTGATCCAGCTCGAAGACGATGCGCACCACCTCGGGCGAGTACTGGCTCGAACGGACCGCGATCACCCCCCCCCGGTTGATGCCGACGAACCGCTCGCCGGGCAGCGCGTTGCGGGCGTTCATGACGTCCAGGATGAGGCGGTCCGGGCCCTCCATCGTGAAGTCCCGGTACTCCACCGCACCCTCGACCGACACGAGGATCTCCGTCCGCTGGAGATTGGGAACGATCGTCAGACCCGTGACGTCGCTCTCCACGCCGCCCAGCAGACCCAGCATCAGTGCAAGGATCGTGGTCATTCGGGGCCCCCTCCTCGGCCCAGGCCTCGCTCAGGCAACGCGATCTCGCGCTGCTCGGTGAGGCCGAACTCTTCGACTTCGACGATGACACGCTTGGGTTCGATGCGAAGCACGGTCGTGTTGCCGACCCGCTGGCCCACCCGGACCCGGTACGTCTTGGGGCGCTGTTGCTGCTGCCCACCGCCGCCCCCGGCTGCGGCGCCCGGCGGGCCTGCGGCCGGCGCAGGCCGCCCTCC
>RFGQ01000443.1 GCA_003695865.1 Gemmatimonadota bacterium
CTGCTTTCGTCGCTGATGTCGATTACGCTGGGCGGGCAGGCGGCGCCGGGGAGCTGCGCGCGGCTGATCGGCGCGCTGGAGGCCGGCGGCTCGTTCTGAGTCGCGGCGATTCTGCGCTCAGGCCGTCGCGGCCGTGCGGTCGAGGAGCTGTTCGAGGAGTTGCAACAGCGCTCCGGGGTGATAGGGCTTCTGCAGGAAGCCCGAGATCCCGAGTCCGTGCAGCCGCTCGAGCACGCGTTCCTCGGCGTACCCCGACGAGAGGATGACGACGGCGCTCTCGTCCTCGGCCCGGATGCGCTCGAGCACCTCGTCGCCCGACAGACCGGGCATCGAGAGGTCGAGCAGAACGGCGCGGATGTCGTCGTGGTACTCGCGGAACAGTTCCAGGCCGCGGCTTCCGTCCTCGGCCAGGATCGCCTCGAAGCCCGCCTTCTCGAGTGCCATGCGCACGACGTTGCGCACCGCGGGCTCGTCGTCGATCACGAGCACGGCTCCGGCGCCGCCCCAGTCCAGCGAGGGCTTCTCGGCCGGCCGCGCGCGCCGTTCGAGGCGCTCGCCCGAGACCGGCAGGTAGACGCGCACGGTGGTGCCCCGCCCCGGCTCACTGTCGACCGTGATGCCGCCTTTGTGGCTGCGCACGATGCCCATGACGGTCGACAGGCCCAGGCCGCGCCCCTTGAACTTGGTCGTGAAGAACGGGTCGAACATGCGCTTGCGCTGGTCCTCGTCGAGGCCGCAGCCGTCGTCGCTCACCTCGATGAGCACGTAGGGGCCCTCGGCCGTGTCGTCGCCGAGGTAGTTCGCGTGCCGGTCGAGGTGGTCCGGGTCGACGACGGCCGTGCGCACGCGGATCGTGCCCGGCGAGTCGCCGAGGGCGTCGGAGGCGTTCATGATGAGGTTCATCACCACCTGACGAACCTGGCTCGCGTCCCCTGAGACGGCCGGCAGGTCCGAGTCGAGGCTGTACTCCACCCGGGCCTTCGAGGTCACGGCGGGCTGCAGCAGCTTGGCCATCTCGCGGACCACGTCGGAGAGGTCCATCGGCTTCATCACCACGGGGCCCTTGCCCGAATAGGTGAGGATCTGTCCGGTGAGTTCGGCCGCCCGCCGCGCGGCGACTTCGATCTGCTTGATGCTCTCCCACGCCGGATCCCGGGGGGAGAGGTCGGAGAGGGCGAGGCTCGCGTTGCCGAGGACGCCCATGAGCAGGTTGTTGAAGTCGTGGGCGATGCCTCCGGCCAGCACGCCCAGGCTCTCGAGCTTCTGGGCGTGCTGGTTGCGGGCCTCGAGAACGCGGCGCTCCTGTTCGAGCCTTCTGCGCTCGCTCACGTCGCGCGACACGGTCAGCAGTGCGGGCGTGCCCTCGAACTCCACGACCTTGGTGTTCACCTCGACGGGCACTTCGACCGAGCCGCGGGCCACGCGGCCCTCGAAGGTGCCCCCGCCTTCGGTCCAGCAGCGCTCGAGGCGCCGGGTGGTGGCTTCGTGCAGACGCTCGGGCACGAGCGTGTACACGGGCATGCCCGCCAGGTGGTGCGTCTCGCGGTCCACGAACTGCACGGCGGCCTCGTTGGCCTGCAGGATGCGTGCGTCGCGATCGAGGATCAGCACCATTTCGGGGATCATCGCGAAGAGCGACCGATAGCGCTCTTCCGAGGCACGCAGCTGTTGGGTGCGCCCCTCCAGGATCTCTTCGACCCGCAGCAGCGCCCGCTCGCGCCGCGACTTCTGGGCCAGGTCCACCAGGTAAGCCGGGTCGAACGGCTTGCGCACGTATGCGCTCGCGCCCTCGCGGAGCACCGTGACCGGCAGATCGGGATCGGGGTCGCCCGTCATCACGATCGACACCATGGGATCCCCCGGTCGCTGTACCTCGCGCAGGAAGTCGCGTGCCGTCGCGTTGGGGAGGTGGTAGTCGATGAGCAGCACGTCGGGGCGGCGCTCCCACATCAGGCGGCGGCCCTCTTCGGCGCTGTGTGCGCTGCGCACCACGTAGCCGTGGCGTTCGAACGTCTTCTCGAGCGAGTCACGCACGGCGTCGTCGTCTTCGACGACCAGTACCGACTGCACCGCCTGGGGGGTGTGCCCGGCCAGCAGGTCGCGCGCGCAGGCGAGCAGCCGGTCGGGCGGGAAGGGGACGGGCAGAAACGCATTGGCCCCCAGATCGGCTGTGATGGCTTCGACATCGGCGCCCGCGAACGTCGCCGACACGACCAGGATGGGCGTCGTGTTGAAGGCGGCGAACTCGGGGGAGCGCAGCAGGCGGCAGAAGCGCCAGCCGTCGATGACGGGCATGTGAAGGTCGACGACGAACAGATCCACACCCGGATCGGCGCGCAACGAGCGCAGCGCCTCTTCGGGTGCCTCGAACGCGCGCACGTGGGCATCGTCGCGCTGGATGATCCCGGCGATCAGGCGGAGCTGGGACGGGTCGTCATTGACCACCACCACACGAGGCCGCTCGCTCACGCCACACCTCCCAGTTCGACCTCGAATTCGTCGTGCAGGACCTGCATGAGTCGCTCCATGGCGCTCTCGAGAGCCTCGACCAGCACGGGTAGCTCGTCGAGTGATTCGTCGCGTGCCGCCCGCTCGATCCGCTCGGCGTACGAGCGTGTACGTTCGGCGGCGATCGAGCTCGCGCCGCCCTTGATGCGGTGGGCGACGCGATAGATCTGCTGAGCGTCGCCGGCGTCCACCGCGCTGCGCAGCGCCACCTGCTGCTCGGGCCAGTGCGCCACGAAAATGCGAGCGACCTCGCGCACCAGGTCGAGGTCGCCCCCGGTCTGGGCGACGGCGAGCTGCTGGTTCAGATCGGGCAGGGCCTCGATCGGCTCCTCGATCGGTGCGGCAGCTTCGTCAGGCGCAGGCGGCGAAGCGGCGCCGTTCGAGGGTCCGGGGGCGTCTTCGGCGACGGGCCGCACGGCGTCCACCGAGGACTCGGCCGCTGCCGGCGCGGCGGCGGCAGCTTCTTGCTTCGGCGCCCAGCGCTCGAGCGCCGCGGCGAGCGATTCCACGGTCACCGGCTTGGTGAGATAGTCGTTCATTCCGGCGGCCAGACAGCGCTCGCGGTCGCCCTTCATGGCGTGGGCGGTGAGGGCCACGATGGGCACGGCGGCTCCCCGCCCACCCCGCGCCCGTGCTCTGCGGGTCGTTTCGAAGCCGTCGATACCGGGCATCTGGCAGTCCATGAGGACCACGTCGAAGGCGCCCGCCTCGAGCGCGGCGAGTCCCTCGTAGCCGTCCTTGGCCGGGGTCACGCGCCACCCGATGAGCGCTGCGATGTGCTCCACGACCTTGCGGTTCACCGGGTCGTCTTCGACGAGCAGCAGGTGGCCTCTGGGGCCCGTAGCGGCCGAGTGGCGGGCGGCCTCGCCGGCGGCGTCTTCGCCGCCTCGAAGGAAGCTGGCCAGGGTGCGACCCGAGTCGGCGACCAGTGGCTTGGTCACCGAGCCGGCGAAGGTCCCGCCTTCGCCGTCGTCGGGCCGCAGCACCGACGTCATGAGGACCACCGGCGTGTCGGGCAGGGACGGATCGTAGCGAACCAGGCCGGCCACGCGTTCGGCTCCTCCGTCGGGTAGGGCCTCGTCGACCAACACGAGGTCGTAGGCCCGGCCCTCGGTCTGTGCCTGGCGGAGGCGCTCGATCGCCTCCACGAACCCGCCGACGGACTCGCAGGACGCGCCCAGGCAACGCAGCGTCGAGTCGCCGGCGTCGCGGACGCGCTCCGACGGCGAAGCCAGCAGCGCACGCAAACCGGCGAGGGCGGGCGGACCCTCGCTCGCCGCCGGCTGCGCGAGGCCGAGCGGAATGTCGAGCCAGAAGGTCGAGCCCCTGCCCGGCGCGCTCGTCGCCCGCACGTCGCCGCCCATCATCTGGGCCAGCCGGCGCGAGATCGAGAGTCCCAGCCCGGTCCCCCCGTACTTGCGGGTGGTCGAGGCGTCGGCCTGCGAGAACTTCTCGAAGATCTGCTCGAGCTTCTCGGGGCTGATGCCGATGCCCGTGTCTTCGACGGAGATCACGAAGCGCTTGCGCCCGGGGCCGCCCTCGGTGGCATCGACCTTCACGGCCACGTAGCCCTCTTCGGTGAACTTCACGGCGTTGCCCACCAGGTTGAGCACGATCTGCCGAATGCGCGCGGGATCGCCCTTCACCCAGCGGGGCAGGTCGGCCGGGTACTGCACCACCAGGTCGAGGCCCCGCTCCGCCGCGCGTGACGCGAGCGTTCGCACCACGTCGTCGAGCACGCGCCGCAGGTCGAAGTCGATGCTCTCGAAGTCGATGTGCCCGGCCTCGATCTTGGAATAGTCCAGCACGTCGTTGATGACCGTGAGCAGCGTCTCGGCCGAGCGCCGCGAGGTCTCGGCATACTCGCGCTGGCGGGCGTCGAGGTCGGTTTTCTCGAGCAGCGAGATCATCCCGAGGATGCCGTTGATGGGTGTGCGGATCTCGTGGCTCATGTTGGCCAGGAACTCACCCTTCGCGCGGCTCGCCGCGCGCGCTTCCTCCTCGGAGCGGCGCAGCTCTGCGGTGCGCTCCTCGATCATGGCCTCGAGGTTGCGGTTGTGTTCGTCGAGGGCGGCGTAGAGCGCACGGCTCTCCAGTACGCCGGCGCACGTCTGGAAGAGCATCGACAGGAGCTTCTGCACCATGTCGGGAATGAAGGGACTGCTCCCCTCGAGCGACGCCATGCACATGCCCACCGTGCGCGAGGGCGTCGCGAGTGCGTGCATCAGGACCCACTGGCCCATGTGGCGGCCCGGCACGATGACGGGGCGGTTCTGGTAGAGCGTCCACGAGAACGTGCCCTCGTCGACCTGGTACTCCATCTCGCGCTCGACGTCGGCGCGGGCGTCGTCGGGACAGCGCGCGATCGTGAACTCGAGTCCCGACTCGTCGGTGAGCAGGAACGCCAGGGTTCCCACGTCGACGAGACGCCGGATCGCGGGTTCGGCGGCTCCGAACACGTCGTCGATCGCCGCCCCTCGGCCGGGTTCGGGATGCAGGCTCCGCCCCAGGTACGCGACGGCGTCGAGGGCCTCCGAGAGCCACATGCTCTGGGCGCCCTCCGTCGCTCCCGGAGCGCGGGAGCCGTACCCGTCGGGGTCTGCGCCGGTGTACATGTTCACGCAGCGAGCGCGTTGTCGACCAGGTTCGACACAGCCTCGTATTGGGCCTCGATCTCGTCGAGGATCACCGGTACCGTTTCGACGTCGATGCCCAGGGCCTCCCAGGCCTCGGGCGCCAGCGCGGGCACGCGCCGCTCCCCGCTGCACCCCAATTCGAGTGCATGCGCAACGATGTCCGCCACGTGCACGGCCGCGGTTTCGACCGGAAAGCGCGACGCGAGCCGGGGGCGATGGTGATACTGGACGGCCTCCTGCAGGCTGGCCGGAAGGTTCCACTGTTCGAGCAACGCCCCACCCACCTGGCCGTGGTCGAAGCCGCACTCCTCGCGCTCGACGGCATGGGCCGGCTGACCTTCGTCGCGGGCCCGCACCAGTGCCCGGCCCGTCTCCTCGGCGAGCTGCATCAGCATGATCAGGCGTCCGATGTCGTGGAGCAGGCCCATGAGGAAGAAGCGCTCCACGTTGCCCTCGCGCCGGTGACCGGCGAACACGCGCGCGCAGACGCCCGCGCCCACCGAGTGCTTCCAGAACGACTCCATGTCCACGACCTCGGAGGGTACGTCGGCGAACATCGTGATCACCGACGTGGCCAGTGCGAGGTCGCGCACCTGCGCGGTCCCCACAACAGTCACCGCCTGCGAGACCGTTTCGACCCGGCGGGGGAACGAGAAGAAGGCGCTGTTGACGATCTTCAGCAGACGCGCGGCCAGGCCGGGGTCGTCGCGGATGACGCGGGCGATGTCGGCGGCAC
>RFGQ01000444.1 GCA_003695865.1 Gemmatimonadota bacterium
CCTTCGAAGGTGCGCCCGTCGTGGGTGCTGAGCGCGACCGCGCCGTCGCGCGTGGCCGCGGCGGTCACCTGCGCGCCGAGTTCGAGTTCGATCCCCTCGGCGCGCAGCGCGTCGAGTACGGCGGTGGCCACGTCGGCGTCCTCGCGGGGGAGGATCTGTTCCGCCATCTCGAGCACCGTGACCTGCGAGCCCAGTCGCCGGAAGACCTGCGCGAACTCGAGCCCGATGGGACCGGCGCCCAGGATCAACAGCCGACCGGGGAGGACGTCGAGGTCGAACACCGACTCGTGCGTGAGCGGGTCGACCGTGTCGAGCCCGGGGATGGGTGGCACGACCGGGCGCGCCCCGGTGGCGAGGACGATCCGGCGCGAGCGGATGCGGCCCACGCCCTCGACCTCGACCGTGTCGGGGCCCACGAAGTGGGCGGACCCGAAGTGGACGTCGACGCCCATGGCCCGGAAGCGCTCGGGGTCGTCGTGGTGCGCGACGCGTGCGCGCGCGCTGCGCATGCGTTCCATAACGGTTTCGAAGGCGAAGGCCGGCGCCTGCCCGTGCAATCCCAGACGCTCAGCGTCGCGCATGGCCTGCGCGAGCCGGGCCGAGGCGATCAGCGCCTTGGACGGGACGCAGCCCGTCCACAGGCAGTCACCCCCGAGCGCGTGGCGCTCGATCAGCGCCGGTTTCGCGCCCAGGTAAGCGGCCCCCGCGGCCGAGACGAGGCCGGCCGTCCCGCCGCCCACGGCGACGAGATCGTAGTCGAGAGTCTTCATGACGCTCCAGGTGCGTCCATCGGTCGTATGAATCCGCGCCCCGCGCCTCCGCCTCCCGATCCCCACCCGCTTTCGCGGGCCGCCGACTGGAAAGGAACCCTTCCTCCCCCGGCCGCGCCATGGGCTCTCGACCCGGGGCCGCGGCTACGCGCATCAACCCGAGCGGCCGGGAGGCGGTTCCAGGGTTCCCGGTGGTCCTCGCGGAGCGGCCCGTGCGGCCATTCCACCGGCGCGTCCGGCCGCGCATATTGCGCCGTGACCCCCGAGCGCCGGGCCTGCGGCGGTCGGCACCCTTTCGCTTTCTCTTCGGGTTCATTAGGTTGGGCCCGAACGACACACAGTGAGGCGATACGATGGCCACGGTCGAACCGATGCAGGGGATGAGCGAGCAGAAGCAGAAGGCGCTCGCGACGGCGCTCACGCAGATCGAACGCGCGTACGGGAAGGGCGCGATCATGCGCATGGGCGCCGACGGCGCCCGGGTCGAGATCGAGGCGATCCCGACCGGCGCGGTGAACCTCGACGCGGCCATCGGTATCGGCGGCATCCCGCGGGGGCGCATCACCGAGATCTACGGTCCGGAATCGAGCGGGAAGACGACGCTCTGTCTGCACATCATCGCCAACG
>RFGQ01000445.1 GCA_003695865.1 Gemmatimonadota bacterium
CCCCTACCCCGCCCCCGTCGAGCGAGGTGCGCCTGCCCGGCCCGGGGATCGCCCGGTGGGCGCGCACCCGCACGTAACGTCGCCGCCCGCCGCATCGTATGCCCTGGGTGGACCGAGCCCTCACACCCCCGCGCCCGTGCCCGCTCACGACCTCTACGCACCCGAGTCGCCCACGCCGCTCGCCCCCGGGGGCGGGTACCGCCGTGCGCTCGCCACGTCGGTCGTGTTCGTGGCCTGCGCGTGGGCCTTCGACATCCTCAAGGACTACACGGCCCTGCGCCTCGTATCGGCGGGCGAGCCCTACCTGCCGGTGCTGGCCGACAACGCCCCGTTCTGGGTCGCGTGGATGGCGCTCACGCCGCTGCTCGCGCTGCAGCTTCGCCGGGCGGGCCGCCTGCGGGGCGACGCAGCGGCGCTGGCGGTGCACGTGGCGCTGGGGGCGCTGGGCTTCTCGCTGCTTCACCTGTTGCTGCATCCCGTCGTGCGCATCGCGGCCTTCCCCACCGCCCTCGGCTGGGCCGGCGTACCCCGCTACCTGGGCTACTCGTTCGACCGGTTCATGTTCGGCGAGGTCGCCCAGGTGACCCTGCTGCAGATCGTCTACCTGGCGCTCGAATTCCGCCGGCAGGCGCACGCCTCGCGGCTGCAGGCCGAGCGGCTGCGCGCCCAGGCGGCGAGCGCCCGCCTCGAGGCGCTGCAGCGGCAGCTCAACCCGCACTTTCTGTTCAACGCGCTCAACTCGGTTTCGGGTCTCGTGCGGCGGGGCGAGGAACGGGCCGCCGTCGAGACGCTCGCGCGCCTGGGCGACCTGCTGCGCTCCACGCTGGCGCTCGACGGCCGCCTGCTCTTGCCGCTCGGCGAGGAACTCATGCTGCTCGACGACTACCTGGCGCTGGCCCAGGTGCGCTTCCGCGACCGACTGCGCGCCGAAGTCGACGTGCCCGAGCCTCTGCTGGACGTGCGCGTGCCGCCTCTGCTCCTGCAGCCGCTGGCCGAGAACGTGGTGCACCACGGTCTGCGCGACGCCGAGCGTCCGGTCACCTTGCGGGTGCGTGCACGAAGGACGGCCGAGGG
>RFGQ01000446.1 GCA_003695865.1 Gemmatimonadota bacterium
AAAGGTAACCCAGCGAGTCGACACCCAGGGAGTCGGCGATCTCGGGCACGTCCATGCGGGCCCCGATGAGCTCTTCCTCGCTCGGCATGTCGATGCCGTAGTAGCAGGGGTGGCGCACGGGCGGCGAGGCGATGCGAAGGTGCACCTGGCGGGCGCCCGCCTCGCGCAGGAAGCGGACGAGTGAGCGACTGGTGGTGCCGCGCACGAGCGAGTCGTCGACCACGACCACGCTGCGGCCTTCGATCGCCTCGCGCACCGGCGCGTACTTGAGCCGCGCTCCGAAGTCACGGTCGGCCTGTGAGGGCTTGATGAACGTGCGCCCCACGTAGTGGTTGCGCAGCAGACCGAGCTCGAAGGGGATTCCGCTGCGCTCGGAATAGCCGAGGGCGGCGGAGTTCGCGCTGTCGGGCACGGCGACGACCACGTCGGCATCGGCCGGGTGCTCCTCGGCCAGGCGTCGCCCGAAGCCGCGCCGGGCACGGTCGACGCTCACCCCCCACAGCCGCGAGTCGGGCCGTGCGAAGTAGACGAGCTCGAAGACGCACGGCTGGGGCTCGGCCGCGGGACCCAGAGCCCGCAGTTCCTCGACGTGCTCACCCCGGATGCGCAACACCTCGCCCGGACAGATGTCGCGTACGAATTCCGCACCCATGATGTCGAGCGCACAGGTCTCGCTCGCGACGGCGTAGCCGCCGGGGAGCTTGCCGAGCACGAGCGGGCGGTAGCCCCGGGGATCGCGGACGGCAAAGATCTGGTCTCCGACGCTCATGACCAGGCTGAAGGCCCCTTCGAGCTGGCTGAGCGCGTCGTCGAGCTGGTCGTCGACCGTGTCTCGGCGCGAGCGGGCCACCAGGTGGTGGATGACCTCGGAGTCACTCGACGTCTGGAAGATGGCCCCCTCTTCGGTCAGCCGACGCCGCAGTTCGAGCGCGTTGGTGAGGTTGCCGTTGTGGGCCACGGCCAGATCACCGCCGCGGTAACGCACTAGGATGGGCTGTGCGTTGCGGGCGAGGGAGCCCCCCGCCGTGGAATAGCGCACGTGTCCCACGGCGGTGCGCCCGGGCAGGTGGAGCAGCCGTGCGGCGTCGAACACCTCCGACGCCAGGCCGAGTCCCTTGTGCAGCCTCGACACCCCGTCGTCTCCGACGGCGCAGATGCCCGCGGCCTCCTGCCCGCGATGCTGGAGCGCGTAGAGCCCGAGGAAAACGAGTTCCGCCGCGCCCTCGACGCCCGACACGCCCACCACACCGCACTCCTCGTGAAGGCGGTCGTCGTCCCGCACGAGTGTGGGCAGGGCGCGGCCGGGCGCCTCACCTCGTTCGGGGATCCGTTGCCCGCTCACCGGTTCTCAGTCCTCCTCGTCGGAGCGCGCGGCCGAGCCCATCAGGGCCGGGAGCGTACCGAAGAATACGTCCGCGACCGTGTCGACGTCGACCTCGATGTGTCCCCCGCCGCCGCGGATCCGCAGCCCCGCGTCGGCCGGAGCCACGCGCCCGATCTCACGGACGGGTACGCCGTGCCCCTTCGCCACGCCAATCACGTCGTCCACCTGCTCGGGCGCGGCCGACACGAGCACGCGCCCCTGGGCCTCGCCGAAGAACAGCGCCACGGGGGGCAGGGCGTCGTGCAGGGTCACGTCGACCCCCAAAGGCGCCTCGGCGTCGCGCAGCGCGCACTCGACGAGCGCGCACGCCAGGCCGCCCTCGGACAGGTCGTGCGCCGAATGCACGAGCCCGCCCTGGATCAGAGCGAGCACGGCGTGCTGCAGCCGCCGCTCCGCCATGAGATCGACGCTGGGCGGGTGCCCGATGACTTCGTCGAACAGGTGATAGAGGTACTCGCTGCCGCCGATCTCGTTGGTGTTGTCGCCGAGCAGCAGGATGCGGTCGTCTTCGTGCCGGAACCAGGGGCGTGTGACGTGGTCGACGTCCTCGACGATCCCGACCATGCCGATCACGGGGGTCGGATAGATCGCGCGCCCGTCGGTTTCGTTGAAGAGCGACACGTTACCGCCGGTCACGGGCGTTTCGAAGAGCGCGCACGCCTCGGCCATTCCGCGCACCGCCTCGCGCATCTGGTAGTAGATGTGCGGCTTGAGCGGATTACCGAAGTTCAGGTTGTTCGTCACCGCGGTGGGCAGCGCCCCCACGCACACGAGGTTGCGCGCCGCTTCGGCGACCGCCGCGCGCGCGCCGGTCCCCGGGTCCAGGTAGACCCAACGGCCGTTGCAGTCCGTACAGGCGGCCACGGCGCGGCGCGTGCCGCGGATGCGCAGCACCCCCGCGTCGGCCCCCGGGCGCACCACCGTGGCGGTGCGCACGGTGGTGTCGTACTGGTCGTAGATCCAGCGCTTGCTGGCCACGTTGGGCGACGAGAGCAGGCGCAGGAAGTCGTCGGTGAGGTCACCGCGGCGCTCGAGGTACCCCGACACGTCGGCCTCGCGGGCCCGACGCACCTCGTCGGCCTCGACGCCCTCGCGTTCGTACGTGGGGCAGCCCTCGGTGAGCGGAAGCGCGGGGATCTCGGCCACGACCTCGCCGTCGTGGAGCACCCGGAACATCCCGTCGTCCGTCACCCGGCCGATCGTTTCGGCCTCGAGCTCCCAGCGTCGCAGGATCTCGCGCACCGCTTCCTCGTGCCCGGCCTTGGCCACCACGAGCATGCGCTCCTGCGACTCCGAAAGCAGGATCTCGTAGGGCGTCATGCCGGGCTCGCGTACGGGCACACGTGCCGTGTCGATCTCCACCCCCGTGCCCGAGCGTCCGGCCATCTCGGTGGCCGAGGAGGTGAGGCCCGCTGCACCCATGTCCTGGATCCCCACGATGTGGCCCGAGCGGATGAGCTCGAGCGACGCTTCGAGCAGGAGCTTCTCCGTGAAGGGATCGCCCACCTGCACCTGCGGGCGCGACGCCTCCGAGTCCTCGCTCAGTTCCTCGCTGGCGAACGTGGCCCCGTGGATGCCGTCGCGGCCGGTGCGCGCGCCCACCGCCATGAGCGGATTGCCGACACCCTCGGCCTCCGCCCGGATGAGTTCATCGCGGCGCATGAGGCCCAGACACATGGCGTTGACGAGCGGGTTGCCCTCGTACCCCCGGTCGAACTGGACCTCGCCCCCGATGTTGGGGATGCCCACGCAGTTCCCGTAGTCGCCGATGCCCCGCACCACGCCGTCGAACAGGTAACGGACGCGGCCCGAATCGAGATCTCCGAAGCGCAGCGAGTCGAGCACGGCGACGGGCCGTGCGCCCATCGTGAACACGTCGCGCAGGATGCCGCCCACACCCGTGGCGGCGCCCTGATACGGCTCGACGGCCGACGGGTGGTTGTGCGACTCGATCTTGAAGGCCAGGGCCCAGCCGTCGCCTACGTCGATCACGCCCGCGTTCTCACCCGGGCCCTGGATGACCCAGGGCGCCTGCGTGGGCAGCAGGCGGAGCAGTCGCTTGGAGTTCTTGTAGCCGCAGTGCTCCGACCACATCGCGCTGAAGACGCCGAGCTCGGTGAAGGTCGGATCGCGACCCAGAATGCCCCGGACGCGCTCGTACTCTTCGGGACTCAGGCCGTGCTCGGCCACGAGGTCGGGGGTGATGGGGGGATCGCCCTCGCGCGGGGGCACGGCGCGGGGCTTCGTGCCC
>RFGQ01000447.1 GCA_003695865.1 Gemmatimonadota bacterium
CCATCCGGGAGGCTCCCGTGCAAGGCCGAAGCCACCGTCTACGAGCGGAGCGCAATCGTGTTAATGCGATGACACAAAAGGATTTAACGATCTATCCAGCCGGTTTTCGCCGGCCGTGGGGCGCGCCACGCCGTCTCCCGGTTTCCGCAACACGGAAAAAGTTTCCGCCCTGAAGCCGGGCAGGCGGCGCGCGACCGCGGGCCGCGAACCCCGGGCAGGCGGGGATGCCTGCCGCCGCTGTGGCCGGGGCATGCCGAGCGCCGCCGTCACCGAGGACGTGGGCAGGCGGTCGGCCGATCCCCGCAACGGATGGGCGCGAACGCGAAGGGCCGCCGCCCCGCGCGGGGGACGACGGCCCTGGGGCCGGCCGGGGGGGCGGCGGCGGTGCCGGTCAGCCGCCCGCGACGATCACCAGACGCGGAGCGAGGGCCGGATCACCGGCCATAGCCGCGCCCTCACGCGTGAAGAACACGGCCTCACCGTGCGCGCTACGGCTCGTGCGCTGGAGCAGCCAGCTCGTCACGCCCGCGGCCACGTCGTCGGTCACGTCGAACGCCACGGTGCCGGTGCGCCCGTTCTCGAAGCCGACACGGTCGCTCGCGCGACGCTCGAAGCGGCCGCCGTCCCAGCGCCGGCGGCAGTCGCGGCGGCGGTTGGCGATGTTCTCGTCCACCGGGCAGCGCCAGGTCGCCCCCTGACCCGACCCGACACCGCGAAGGCTGTCGCGCTCGTCGCAGTCGTCTCCCCCGCCCTTCGTGCTCTTGTCACTCTTGCCGCTCTTCCGGCTCTTGTCGCTCTTCTTGCTCTTGTCGCTCTTCTTGCTCTTGTCGCTGGGCCTACCGCCGTCCCGGAGCGCGTCCCCGTCGCCGCGGCGATGCGTTGCGGCCCCACCTCCGTCCGTGACCGTGCGTCCGTCGCCCTCCGCCCAGTCATCGGTGCGCAGGGCGTGTACGCCCACGTCGGAGCGGCGTCCCCAGCAGCGCGTCTCTTCGGCCAGCGTGAGCACCAGGAGCACTCGCTCTCCCGCGCCCGGGGCGCGAACCGAAGCGGGATCGAACCCGATCAGGGGGCGCGAGTGCTTGCTCACGCGCATCGTCCCCTCGCCCCCGTAGTTCGAGTCCTTGCGCTTCCCGTTCAGGTAGGTGTCGCGCGCCGCGACCACGTCGTTGGGGATCACGGTCACGGAGAAGGACGCGGTGCCCACACCGCCGTCGTCGTCCGTGACGGTCACGGTGACCGTGAAAGTGCCCGCCGAGCCGTAGACGTGTTCGAGCGCGAAGGTGCCGTCCCCGGCCAGCGTGAGCGCCTGCGCTCCGCCGCCGTCTCCGTAGTCGACGGTCGCCGTCCAGGTGTCGGCGCCGGGATCGGAGAAGCTCCCTGCCCCTGAAAACACGGCGCCCGTGCCGACCTCGGCATCGCCGCTCGCAGACACCGAAGGCGCCACGTTGCGCACCGTCACCTCGGTCGTCGCGGTCGCCTCGCCGCCGAAACCGTCCGACGCGGTGAGCGTGACCGTGAAGACGCCGTCATCGGCGGGGAACGTGTGCACCGGCGTGGGCCCCGCCCCCGTGGCACCGTCGCCGAAGTCCCACACGAACGTGACCGGATCACCGTCGGCGTCGGTGGTGGCCGTGCCGTCGAGCGTGAGCGGGCCCGCACCCTCGTCGACCTCATAGGGGCCACCGGCGTCGGCCGCCGGCGCCGCGTTGAGGGCCACGAAGAAGTCGTCGATCATCGCGCCGCCGCTGCGCAGGAAGTCGTTGCGGTCGCCGGCTGCGATCAGGAAGGTGACCGTCTGGCCGCCGAAGGGTGTCACGTCGAACGAGAAGTGGCGCACGGGACCCAGCTGGGGCGTCGCGAAGAACTCGCTACCCGGAGGGGGCATCAGCACCCCCAGGTCGGTGGGATAGGAGAGTTCGCCGATCGTCACCCTCGAGCCGTCGGGAAGCTCCAGGCCGAACTGCACGAGTTCGCCCCAGTCGCCGATGTCGAGACCTGGATCCCCGCACACCAGCGTGGGATCGGGGCACGGCAGCGACTGGATGCAGTCGAACCCGCCGATCCCGCCGATCGGGCAGTCGGGGCTCAGCAGCGGCGTGTAGTAGTAATCGTGCGAGAAGTACTGCGCGTCGAACTCCAGTCGGCGAGCACCGGGCTCGAGCACCACCGTGGCGAACACCTGTCCGAGGTCGCCCACCGTCCCGGGGTCTGCGGAGGGGAGCGGAGGGGGCACCAGCGAGGCCGGGTTGAAGTTGCCGATGAAGCCGAAGCAGAAGTCCTCGCCGGGGAAGCGGCCAGCATCCCCCGTGGAGACCACGGCGTAGCTCGCGCCGTCCGTGGGGAATCCGCCCACGGCCCCGGTCGTCGCACCGAGCAGAGCGGGCCGGAACGCGGGATCGGGACCCGCGTCGGCGCAGAACAGGCCGATGGGCAGGCCGAACACGTCCTGCGCCTCGCTGAAGCGGTCGGTGACGATTCCGGTGATCGTGCCACCGGGCGAGCCGCTCTCCCGCGTGATGGCGTCGATCACGACATCGGCGACCGAGGCCATCCGGGCGACCTCGGGCGCGGCCGTAGCAGGACCGGCGTCGGGGTGCGCGTCCCCGGCTCGCGCGGCCACCTCGGCGCGCAGACCGGGCAGCGCGCGGTCCAGGCGGGTAACGCCACTCCGCTCGGGCCGCAGGTCGAGCGCCGAAGCGTCCGGCCCGGGCGGCTGAGTCGGGCTGAGAAGGTCGTGCGAACCGGCCGCGGGCCGCTCCTCTCCGCAGGCGGTGAGGGCCAACATGGCGGCGCACACGGCCGTCAGGCGGCCATGCTTGTGGACGTCGAACATCGGCGTCGGAACTCCCGGGAATCGCTTCGTGGGGCGGCGGTCGGAACCGCGGGGACTTAGAGGCTTCTTAAGAAAGCTCGCACCGTCGGTCGCCGGCGGGCAAGGAAATCGTGTCCGGCAGGGGTCGGCCCCCCCGGTGTCCGACAGGACGCGGTCCGCGGGGGGCGTCGGCAGGGGGGAGCGCTTTCGGTGAGCCTGCGTCGCGGGCGCAGAGGCGTGGGCGACCGGCGAGCCGTGGACCCGGTGAATCAGAGGAGCAGCGCCAGCGGTACGAGCACCACGTAGCCCAGGATCAGCAGGACCGGCGCGAGCGTGACGGAGCCCTGCGCGAGCAACACGTATCCGAGTGCGATGACTGCCAGGGCCGCCGCTCCCGCCGCCGCGTTGCGGCGGTCGAAGCGGAGATCGTCGTCCTGCGGCGCGCGGCGCGTTTCGCTCAAGGTCGGTCCCTCCCGGTGGTGCTCGGAGCCTCCTGCGCGGCGTCCGGACGCCGGCGCAGCCCGAGGCTAACCGCGGGCCGCGGTCCGGTCAACGGGCGAGGCGGCCGGCCGGTTCAGTCGAGCCCGTAGCGCTCGATGGCCCGCTGCAGGCGCGAGCGACCGATGCCCAGACGCCTCGCGGCCTCGGTCTTGTTGCCCCCGCACGCGGCGAGCGTCTCGGCCACGTGATCACGGATCACGTCGTCGAGCGTGCGTAC
>RFGQ01000448.1 GCA_003695865.1 Gemmatimonadota bacterium
GGCTCGCGTCGTGGGCCACCAGGATTCCGAATCCGCTTGCGCCCGACTTTCCGGTGAACTTCGCGCCCACCTCGGGATCGACGATCGAGCGGGTGAAGACCGCGGACACCGGTGTCGAGAAGAAGTCGGCACCCTCCAGGAAGAAGGGCCGCTTTTCGGGAAAGAACAGCGCGAAGCGGGTGTTCACGTCGAGCTGGGCCGCGTCGGCCTCGACCTGCGAAAAGTCGGGGTTCGCCGTGAGGTTGAGCGCCAGGTTGGGCGTGATCGCCCACAACGCGTCGATCCCCACCTCGCCGTCCAGATCGCCGCGCTCCAGGTCGCCTTCGGGAAAGTCGTCGCGCACGTCGGTGCGCCCCCCGGTAAGCGTGGGCGTGAACTCGAGATTCCTGCCCGGGCGAATGCCTTCGAGACCGGTGAGCAGGTTCGCCTGACAGAGGTCGCAGGCGTCGGAGCGGTCCCACCGCATCGACCGGATCTCCACGCCCTCGGAACGAGGCCACAGCCTGGCCGCGTAGAAGCCCCAGGTCTGGACGCCGTCGCGCGCCGGGAAGCGGAGCGACTTGAAGGGGATCGCCGCCTCCACCTCGTACCCCGACCCGGTGATGCGTCCCGCCGAGCCCCAGATGGCGTCCCACGTGCGATCCGCCCCGCCCTGGTTGGGGCCGCCGTCCTGCCCGCCGCTCGAGATCACCGCGTCGAACTGCACTCCGAGCGCCGAGACGCCGAACACGAACGCGCGCCGGGCGTCGTTGAAGGGGTCGAGGACGAACAGGATGCGGTCGTGGTCGTCGATGTCGTCACGGTCGGTGACGTAGGCGCGCACGTCGCGGGGTGAGGGGTCGGCGGCCCGGCACCCGAGGTAGAGATTGTGCTCGTCGAACGTCACGCGGCACTCGGTGTCGACCGGCGCCGGGGCGTTGTCGCCCGGGGCGACCTCGAACAGCAATGGGATGGGCGCGGCGGCGCTCCAGGCCTCCTCACCCAGTCGGCCGTCCACCGTGATCGGCCCCCCGGCCCGCCGGACCGTATACTCCCAGCGGCCGTCTTCGGTCACCCGGTGGGCCGAGACCACTGCCGCCGCCGCGCCCGGGCCCGGCACC
>RFGQ01000449.1 GCA_003695865.1 Gemmatimonadota bacterium
GATCCAGAAGAGGTCGGTCAGGGTCATCGGGGCTCCCGG
Organism: Gemmatimonadota bacterium; assembly: GCA_003695865.1. Classification (GTDB taxonomy): domain Bacteria; phylum Gemmatimonadota; class Gemmatimonadetes; order Longimicrobiales; family Gaopeijiaceae; genus J028. The sequence continues at coordinate 40 of RFGQ01000449.1, forward strand.
GGCTGCGTGGAGTGGGGGCGCAAGCTAGGGAAGCGAGCCCGCGATCGGTAGGGCGAGCGGCGGCGGGCGTGCCCGTCGAGCCGGGTCGCTTGCGCCCGCGGGTGCCCGGACCGCAGCCTTCAGCCCGCATGCCCCTTCCACCCTGGAGGTCCACGGTGCCCGACCGCTTCGTTCGCTTCGTGCTCCTGCCCTGTCTGGTCCTCTCGTTCGCCGGATGCCGTCCGCCGTCCGCCACGGATCGGGACCGCGGCACCTCCGACGCCGCGGCGCCCGCGTCCGCCGGCGACTCGGGCGCCCGCGCCGAAGTGCTCGCCGCGTTGCAGTCCGTCTTCGACGCCCTCGCCAGCGGCGACTCGGCCCTGCTCACCCGCGTGATGGAGCCGGACGTCCAGCTCGTGTCGATCGAGGAGGACGCGGAAGGAGCCACGGGCGTCGAGCACAGGACGCTCCAGCAGATGGCCGCACGCATCGCCGACGCCGAGGAGCCCTTCATCGAGCGCATGTTCGAGCCGGTGGTGCACGTGGCGGGCCCCCTCGCGACCGTGTGGACGCCCTACGACTTCTACGTGGGCGAACGCTTCAGCCACTGCGGCGTCGACGTGGCCACGCTGGTGCGCAGGGAGGGCGGCTGGCGCATCGTGTCCCTGTCGTGGACGCGCGCGCAGCCGCCGGCGTGCGACCGTCACCCCGACGGTCCACCGGGCGGCGCGGGGGGCTGACGACGCGCGACGACTCCGGCCGACGTAGCGGGCGGGCGAGCGGCGACCCGGAGGGGCCTCGCCGGAGGCCGAGATCGTGAATCACGCGCCCCCACGAAAACGAGCCCCCCGGCGCGTGCGTGCACCGGGGGGCTCGTGTGGCTCGTGGAGTGCCCCGCCAGGGACTCGAACCCCGAACCTACTGATTAAGAGTCAGTTGCTCTACCAGTTGAGCTAGCGGGGCGGACTCTCCGCTGGAGAGACCATAAAGCTAGGTCGGGCGCACGGGCGGTCAAGGGCGTGCGGGGCCTGCGGCCCAGGCATCGCACTCCGCACGCACCGGGCCGCGGTGCCGGACCGCTCTTCCCCCTCAGAACGCCGACAGACCGGTGAGCGCCTGCCCCAGGATGAGGCTGTGGATGTCGTGCGTGCCCTCGTACGTGTAGACCGACTCCAGGTTCGCCATGTGACGCATGGAGTGGTACTCGACGAGGATGCCGTTCGCGCCCAGCAGCCGCCGCGCCTCGCGCGCGATGTCGCAGGCCATGTCGCAGTTCGCGCGCTTGGCGAGCGACACCTGCTGCGGCGTCACGAGTCCCTGGTCCTTCAGGCGCCCGAGCTGGATACACAGCAGCTGGGCCTGCGTGATCTTGGTGAGCATGTCGGCCAGGCGCACCTGCTGGATCTGCTTGCCGCCGATGGGCCGGTCGAACATGACGCGCTCCTTGGCGTAGGAGAGCGCCTCGTCGAAGCACGCCATGGCGGCCCCCACCGCGCCGAACGCGATGCCGTAGCGCGCCTGGGTGAGACACATGAGCGGGTGCTTGAGGCCCCCCGTGCTCTCGGGCAGCAGGGCGTCTTCGGGCAGGTGCACGTCCTCGAGGTGCAGCTCGCTCGTGTCGGAGGCGAGCAGCGACAGCTTGCCCTTCTGGTCGCGCGCGGTGAAGCCGGGCGTGTCGGTGGGTACCACGAAGCCCCGGATGCCCTTCACGTCGCCGATCTCACCCGTCTGCGCCCATACGACCGCGACGTCGGCCATGGACCCGTTCGTGATCCACATCTTGGTGCCGTTCAGCACCCAGCCGTCGTCGGTGCGCTTGGCGGTGGTGATCATCCCGGCCGGGTTCGAGCCGTAGTCCGGCTCGGTGAGCCCGAAACAGCCGATCTTCTCGCCCGACGCGAGCGCCGGCAGCCACTGCCGCTTCTGCTCCTCGCTGCCGAAGGCGAAGATCGGGTACATCACGAGCGCCCCCTGCACCGAAGCGAACGAGCGCAGTCCCGAGTCGCCGCGCTCGAGCTCCTGCATGATCAGCCCGTAGGCCACGTTGTTGAGTCCGGCGCAGCCGTAGTCCTCGGGCAGATTCGCGCCCAGCACGCCCAGCTCGCCCAGTTCGGGAATCAGCTCCCGGGGGAAACGGCGCTCCACGTAGGCGTCGCCGATGAGCGGCATGACGCGGTCCTCGACCCACTCCCGGACCGTGTCGCGGATCATGCGCTCTTCCTGCGAGAGGAGCGTGTTGTCGATGTCGTAGAAGTCGATGCCCTGGAACCTGGCCATGAGTCGGAACGCCTGTGCGGGTGCTGAGGATTGTGGATGCGCTCACGCGAGCGCTAAGCTAGCGAATCGTGCAGAGCGCGTCAGCGCCCCGAAGGCCATGGGTGCACCGGACGGACCCGCCCCGAGGAAGTCGCATGTTCCGTACCCGCTCAGTCACCCCCTCCACCGCCCTCTCCCTGCTCGCGTCATGCTTCGTCCTCGCCGCGTGCGGCGACGACGTGCCCGTGGGCCCCTCGGGGCTCAGGATCGCGTTCGCGGACGAGGTCGTCGAGCTGGGCGCCGGCCGGGCCGGGCAGGTGCAGATCCGCTCCGGAGAACCCGACCCGGTGGGCCCGATCACGTTTCGGGTGGAGGAAAAACGCGGGCCAACGCCGGAGGCGGGCGAGCTGATACGCGTAAGCCTCATCCCCGGCTCGATCGCCGTCATCCGAAAGGGAGAGCGCCTGTCGGTGGCGTTGAGCGTGCGGACGCCGGCGGCAGCCCCCCTCGGGTCCTACAGCGTCACGCTTGCGGCCCTCGTCGACGGGCAGGTGGCCGACACGATCGAGGTGCGCTTCCGCGTAACCGAGGGCAGTCCGATCGGGGCGGCCTGAGGGCGCGCGTGCCGCTCCCCACCCGGCCGGTCCGGGTGCCTCAGCGGTGCCGCGTCCGCGCCCGGGCGACCCCGAAGAAGACCTCGCGCCCCACCCGGTAGCCCAGGTAGACCGCCGCCA
>RFGQ01000450.1 GCA_003695865.1 Gemmatimonadota bacterium
CACGAGCTGGGCGTGCCGGTCGCAGCCGGAGCGGGTCGCCCCGCAGCCGCCGCGGCGCCTGCCACGGCCGGCGCGGCCGTGGATCCGGCGGCGCCGCCGCCGCTCGACGACGCCTCGCCCCCCGACGCCTGAGCGCGCGCATGAGCGGGCAGGACTGGGTCGCCGACTTCCTCCGCCACCTGCGGGACGAACGGCGGCTTTCGCCCCACACGCTGTCCGCGTATGAGCGCGATCTGAGGGACCTGGGGACCTTTCTGGACGACCACCACGGCGGCGCGTGGACGTGGGAGAGCGTCGAGCCCTCGTCGCTGCGGGCCTTCCTGGGCTGGCTGCGCCGCAGGGGGGTGTCGCGGCGCACCGCGGCCCGCAAGCTCTCGGCCGCGCGCACCTACTTTCGCTTCCTCCGCCGCGAGGGCCGGGTCACGCGCGATCCGGCGCGGGTCGTACGCGCCCCCCGTGCCGAGCGCACGCTGCCGGGCCATCTGCCGCGTGCCGAAGTGGGCCCCGTGTTCCGCTACGCCGAAGCCCGGGCGGCCGAAAACACGCTCCAGGGCACCCGCAACCTGCTCATCCTCGAGCTGCTCTACGGCAGCGGGCTGCGCCTGGCGGAGCTGCACGCCCTGGCACCGTCCGACATCGACACGCGACGCGGCACCGTGCGGGTGCTCGGAAAGGGCCGCAAGGAGCGCATCGTGCCCGTTACGCGGCCGGCGCTCACGGCGCTCGAGCGCTACCTGCCGCGCAGGGCCGAGGCGGTCGCAGGGGTCGAGCCTCATGGGGACGGCCCCGACGCTCGGCCGCCGCTGCTGGTGAATCCACGCGGCCGGCGGCTCTCGCGGCGGAGCATTCAGCGCATCGTGCGCACGTTGCTGGCCACGAGCGCGGCCGGGGCGGGGCTCTCCACCCACGCGCTCCGGCACACGTTCGCCACCCATCTGGTGGACGGCGGCGCCGATCTGCTCGCGGTCAAGGAGCTGCTCGGCCACGCGTCACTCTCGACCACCCAGATCTACACGCACACCTCTCGCGAGCGCCTGCTGCGGGCGTACGACCAGGCGCAC
>RFGQ01000451.1 GCA_003695865.1 Gemmatimonadota bacterium
CAGCAAGATCGCGCTCCTGGCCCTGTTCGCTGCCGCCGGTCTATCCACGGTCCACCGGGATTACCTGTTTCCCGTCTTCAACCAGGGCGCGGGCTCGGTCTTCAGCGCCGGTGCGCTGATGATGCGGATTGAGGACGGACACCGAGAGAAAGGGCATGAGGATGCGGGCTCTGGCAGTTGTTCTTCCTGTAGCGCTCGTTCTGTCTCTGGGCGCCGTCAGGTGGGCGGCGTCGGGGGGGCACGACTTCACCGGGTTCAAGGTGCGACTCCAAACGGCAGACATCGAGGCCACCGTGGCCTTCTATCACGGTCTCCTGGGATTGGAGATCGTGGACCGGTGGTCCGAGGGCGATGACTCTGGTGTGATCTTCGGCTTGAGCGATGCCACGGGTACGGCCTTTCTCGAGTTCGGGAGGGTGGAGTCGCCGAACAATGGAGCTGCCTCTGTCCAGCTTCGGGTGGAGGATATGGACGGCTTCCTGCGGGGTCTTGGAGATGCATGGGCCGTCGACGGACCGCACGAGCGGCCTTGGGGGAGTGTCTACAGCTACCTGAGGGACCCGAACGGCGTTCAGGTGATTGTGTTTGATGGTCGGGTATAGGAGTCCAGACCGGAGCCGACGCCACTCGGCGGACCGGTGTGCCGGGTTCTCGTCTCTTCGAGCCGGGAGGTCCCCTTCCCGGTGACGTGAGGAGCCCGCTAGCCGCCGCGGCCGGTCACCTTGTCACCGGCTCGGGGCGCGTCTACGTTCGCCCCTGATCCCGCGCCCCGCCCGCTTCACTCACGTCCTCACCGCCCTCGAGGCCGCGTGCATCTCGTTTCCATCCTTGCCACTCATGGGTCGGGCACCGGGGCCGGGCGCGGAGTGCGCGCATGAGGTTCTCCCCGCTCGCGCAGAATCTCTGGTCGCTGGGCGGGCTCGTGTTCTGGCTCGTCGCCTACGTGCTCATGATCCGGCGCGGCGTGAGGGACCGCAGCTACTCCATGCCGGTGATCGGTCTGGCCTTCAACGTGGCCTGGGAGCTGTACTACTCGGTGTTCTCGCAGGCGCCGGCGGTCGAGCGGATCGGCGTGGGGATGTATCTCGCCCTGGACCTGGGGGTGCTCTGGACGTGCTTCCGGTTCGGGCCCGAGGACTTCAGGTCCGACCTCGTCCGGCGCTGGTTCAGGCCCGGTCTGGCCGTGATGTTGGGGACTGCGTTCCTGTTGATCCGACAGTTCGCCATCGCGTTCAACGATGAGGTCGGCCACCTCAGCGCGTCGATCATCGTGATGGTGTACAGCATGCTTCTGATCGCGATGCTCCTACGCCGCGACAGCGTGAGGGGGCAGTCGCTCTACATCGCGATCTGCATTCTGATGGGCGATCTGTGTGGTGCCTTCATGGGGCTCGCCGCGCAGCAGAACCTGGGGGCGGACGCTGGCATGGTCGCCTGGATCGTCACGGCGAACGCGGTGATCCTCGCCTGCAACGTCCTGTACCTGACGCTCTACGTGCGCCTTGCGCGGCGCGACGGTGTGCCGCTCTGGAGCCGGGCGTGAGGCACGGTTCGCCCTGCTCCCGCAGCCGCGGGCCTACTTCCTGAGGAGGGGACTTGGAGTTTTCCGAACAGGCCAGGGCGATCCTGGGACTCATCTCGTACGTGTGCTGGACGCTGGCCTACATCTTCATGATCCGCAGGGGCGTGAAGGACCGCTCCTACGGGATGCCGCTGATCGCGCTCTTCATCGACATCAGTTGGGAGTTCTTCTTCACGTTCCTGGCCGACATCGACCCGCAGTACAAGCGCGCCAACGCGCTGTGGTTCTTCACGAACCTGGGGGTGCTGTGGACGGCGCTGCGCTACGGGCGCGACGACTTCGACTGGCCCATCCTGCGCCGGCACTTCCGGCTCATCGCGGGCGGCGGTCTGCTGGCGGCCTTCCTGGTCGTGAGCACGTTCATCCGTTCGTTCGAAGACACGTACGGAAGTGTGTCGGCGAGCCTCGGCATGCTCGTCTACAGCACGCTGCTGCCCGTGATGCTCGTGCGCCGCAACTCGGTGAAGGGGCAGTCCCTCTACGTCGCGCTGCTGATCCTGATCGGCGATGCGGTGGCCTACCCGGTGTCGATGCACGCGGCGACGACGGTGCAGGGCGGCGTGCCGACGGCGTGGATCGATCTGGTGTTCATCTACGCGGTTTCGATGCACATGCTCTACGCCTGGGGGGTCTGGTACGTGGCACGCCGTGACGGCCTGAACCCGTGGCGGCGCGCGTGACCTGGCGCCGGCTCGTGCTCGTGGTGGCGGCGCTCGGGGGGGCGGTCGCCGTGATCCTCTGGGACCAGCTCGCGCGCGTGTCCGAGACGGCGGTCTTCGACAATCCCGAAGAGCACTACAAGTACGGGGGGCTCTCGCTCGAGCCCGGCTTCCCCTACTACGTCTGGGCCGTCATGCCCGAGGTGTTCGCCGACCTGCTGCCGCGACCGGGCGGCTGGGAGGTGTTCGGCTTCGTGGACGAGGGCCGCGGGTATCCGGTGGGCTTCGCGAAGCAGACCGTGGGCTACCCGGGCCTGACCCCGAACTGTGCTCTCTGCCACACCGGGGCGTATCGACCGGCCGAGGGGGCGGCTCCGGTCCCGGTGCCCGCGGCGCCGGCCTCCGCCCTCGACTTCGGGGCCTTTCGCCGCTTCCTGTTCGAGGCCGCGGCCGACGACCGGTTTTCGTCGGCGGTGCTGCTCGACGCGATCGAGCGGCGCTTCGAGCTCGGCGTGGTCGAGTCGCTCGTGTACCGCACCGTCCTGATTCCGATGCTGCGGCGCTCGTTGCTCGAACAGCGCGCTGCAGCGGCCTGGACCGAGAGCCGACCCGATCCCGGACGCGGCCGATTCGACGCCTTCAACCTGCTCAAGATCGAGGTGCTGGGGATGGAGGACGACGGCTCGGTCGCGACGTCGGACTATCCACCGCTGTGGAACCATGCGGCCCGCCGGGGTCTGCGCCTCCACTGGAACGGCGGCAGCGACGATCTTGAGCAGGAGGACCTGATGTCGGTCTATTCGCTCAACCGGGGCGTGGCCGGATTCGCGGCCGCGAGCTTCGAGCGGGTGCGCGACTACATCGCCACCCGCCCGGCTCCGGCCTACCCGTTCTCGGTCGATTCGACGCTGGCCGCGGCGGGGGCAGAGGTCTTCGCGGCCGCCTGCGGCGCGTGCCACGCAGAGGGGGGCGAGCGCTTCGGTCAGGTCACGGCCCAGGCCGAGGTGGGAACCGATCCCGAGTTCCTCTCGATGTGGAGCGAGGCCTTCGTCGAGCGCCTGCGCTCGATCGACGAGGGGCCGTTCCGCTTTCCCGACCTCAGGGTCACGGACGGCTACGTGAACGTGCCGCTCGACGGCCTGTGGCTGCGTGCGCCCTACCTCCACAACGGATCGGTGCCGACGCTCGCCCACCTGCTCTCGCCCGCCGCCGAGCGGCCGACCCGCTTCGCGAGGGGCCGGCTCGAGTACGATTCGGTGCGGGTGGGGTTCGCGTGGCAGCCAGAGGGCGACCCGGCGCCGGAGGGGGTTTCGTGGACCCTCTACGACGTGTCTCTCCCGGGGAACGGGAATCAGGGCCACGAATACGGCGTTACGCTTCCCGGCGACCAGAAGCGGGCGCTGATGGAGTTTCTCAAGACCAGGTGAGGGCGTTGTGAAGACGGCGTTCAAGGTGGTTGCGGGCGCGGCGCTGCTCGGGCTCGGCACGGTGTGGGTGCTCGCCGGCCGATCCGGCGATCCGGCCGATGGGGCGCCGGCCGACGAGGGTCCTCGGGTGCGGCTCGGCGTGGGCCTGAGCGCCGAAGACGCCGAGGTCTGGCATCATCTCGACGAAGGCGGGGGATTCCTGCCACTGCGCTTCCTGCAGGCGCTCGAAGATGCCGAGACGGGGGCCTCGTTCCTGGCCAGCATGCCCCGCTACGGCCTGGTGGCCGATCCTGACGATCCGCTCGGGCTGCCGATTGGCTTCACCGCGGGCACGCTCTACGGCGATCCCCGGGGCGAGCTGCTCGTCGGCGTGAACTGCGCGGCCTGCCATTCGGGACTCTACACCTTCCGGGGCACGTCGATGGTGATCGACGGTGCGCCGAACCTGGTCGACTTCGAGGCTCTCTTCGCCGAGCTGACCCGCTCGGCCCGACGGACGATCGAGGATCCCGTCGAGCTGCTCCGCCTTGCGCGGCGCATGGCCGAGGCGGGCCGCCACATGCCGACGCCCGACGCCTTCTTTGCGCTCGACGAGGACGCACGCGAGGCGCTGGCCCGTGTCGTCGATGCGGAGGAGGGGTCGCGGCACGCCCCGGTGCGGGCGCACCTCGCGCGGTCGCTGCACGCCGCCTATCACGCGGAGACGGACGAGCAGGCCGCGCGCCTACTCGAAGGGGCGGCGGACGGCGTGCCCGTGTCGGGAGACCCGGACGTGGATCCCCACACGGCGGGGCTCGTCTCGCGCCTCGGCTCCGACCTGCGGCTGCTCAGGCGCCGCGTCGATCGTCTCGCCACGATCCACGACGCGTTCACGCGTGAGACCCAGGCGGGCCCCGGGCGCGCCGACTCGTTCGACGCGATCTGGAATCTGCTCGTCCAGGCGGAGGCCCCGGTGGCGATGACGGCGCCGGTGAGCATCCCGCACCTGTTCGGCTACGAGCGCTTCCACTGGGTGCACTGGGACGGCAACACGAACACGGTCATGGCCCGCGACTATGCGCAGGCGATCGCGCTCGGCGCGGACTTCGATCCGGCGACGGGCCGCTCGAGCGTGCTCCCGCAGAACGTGATGGCGCTCGAGAGCGTGGCCCGGGGGATCGGCGCCCCGGCCTGGCCCGAAGACGTGCTCGGGGCGATCGACCGCGGCCTCGCTGCCCAGGGCGCGCAGATCTACGCGCGCGAGTGCGCCTCGTGCCACACGGGAGAGCGCGTGGTGCCGGTGGCCGAGGTGGGCACCGATGCGGCCCGAGCCCGCCTGTTCGGCGATCTGCACAAAGACGGCAAGAGCTACGGAGAGCTGCTCACCGAGCTGGCGGACCGCGTCATGGGCCTGAGCTTCGCCGAGCACGGCGTCTCCGAGGCCGAGGTGGCCGCGGTCCGGCGCGCGGCCGAGCCGACGTGGCGGGTGACGAACGGCTACCGGGTGCGTGCGCTCGATGGCATCTGGGCGTCGCCCCCTTACCTGCACAACGGCTCGGTGCCGACGCTCGCCGACCTGCTCGAGCCGCCCGAGGCGCGGCCCGACAGCTTCCTGGTGGGTCGCGAGTACGACCCGGTGAAGGTGGGGGTGGACGCGCGGCGGCAGCCCCAGTCGGGGTGGATGTTCCGCACCGGCGAGCCGGGCAACGACAACGGCGGGCACGTCTACGGGACCGAGCTCTCGGCCGATCAGAAGCGGGCGCTGATCGAGTACCTGAAGACGCTGTAGCACCGCCCGAAGGGGCCGCGGTCGGGAAGACGAACGGCCGAGGAGCGCAGGGCCCGGTCATCCCCAATCCGACGTGCTGGCATTCTGCGCGAGCTTACCCGATATTGCGCGGAGCCGTCTCCTGGGCCCATCGCCGCCTGCGCGGGCCTCCGCCCGCGTGCTCGAGGGTCCCCGCTGCCACGCCGCCGCAGCCCAATGTGCCGAACCAGGGCCCCGACCTTCGGGGGCACCAAGCACGAAGTCCGGGTCGAGCCGGTGACCCTGCGGCGCCGCCGCGCCCTGGTCCTCTACGGGGCCCTCTGCGCCGTGCTCCCGCCCGCGCTCGGCGCCCAGGAGCTGTCCGGATGGCGGACCTTCTACAAGGACGCCTTCTTCGACTACCTGCTCCTCGAGAGCCACACCGTACCCGTCGACTCGTCGGCCGCCGGGCCGGTGCAGGTGATCGTGAGCCGCATGCTCATCCGGGAGCCGGGCGAAGGGCGCTCGCGCCGGTCCACGGAGCGCATCCAGGCAGGGCGCGACACGGTCGGCTACGCCGGGTACGCCTCAACGACGGTCGTGCTGGATCTCGATTGCCGGTCCGGCGAGATCCGCGTGCTCTCGGCCAAGGACTTCCGGCGGGACGGCACCGTCCTGAGTGCCGACACCCCGGCGGGCCCCTGGTTGCGCGGCGCGGCCGGCGCTCGCCTCAGGGCCTGGGCATGTGCAGGGACGGGGGAGGGTGACGGTGTGAGGTCGAGGAAGGGGGACGGTCTCGGGGC
>RFGQ01000452.1 GCA_003695865.1 Gemmatimonadota bacterium
CCCTTACGGTCGTGAAGATTCAGAGCGCCCGGTACCTACACCGGACGCCCTAACGGCGTGTCCCCACCGGGACCCGAAGGTCCCGGTGGGGACGCCTCCTACGGCACTCCCTCCCGCTCAGCCGTTTGGTCCGACCGGCGCCGGGTCGTCGCACGAGATGTTCGTGTTCGACGAACACTCGCTTTCGGAAAGGGGAATGCAGTCCATCCGCTGCGCGACACCTTCGTAGACGATGCCGCCCCCGTTCAGGAACGGATGGCCCCAGCGCCGCAGGTCGAACATGCGTCGACCCTCGAGCCACAACGTGAGGTGGCGCTCACGATCGAGCACGTCCCAGGCGGTCATCGAGTTGATGTCGCCCGTGACGCCCGACCCCAGCGAGGTCGCCGTGATGTTCGGCAGCCCGTAGAAGTCGCGCACCTCGTTGATCTTGTCGTTGAAGGTGCCGAGGTCGCCGCTGCGGAGCGCGGCCTCCGCCTCGATGAGACGCATCTCGGTGCCCTTAACGGCAGGGATGTCCGCACCCGACTCCGGGTACTTGTCCTGCCGCAGATGCGGAGTGGAGCCGTCGGCGCCCACGTCACCGCCCGGGCAGCCTGCACCCGGAAGACGGCAGTCGGTCCAGGGCGTGCGCACGTCGCCCGCCACGTCCGCCAGGGTCATGAAGGCCGACATCTCGGGCCGACCCCACGTCTCGTTGTACATCTCGTTCTCTTCCCGCCCGGAGTTGGACGAGTAGATCGCGTCGAACTCGAAGTCCGTGGGGACCTGCGCCGCGAAGCTGGCCGCGGCGGCCCAGTCGTTCCTCACCACGGCGAGCTGGGCGCGGCCGCCGATGGCGGCCGTCTCGATATCGCTGCGCCCCACGCGCTGCGCCTGGGCGATGGCGTTCACCAGATGCCCGTCGCCGCGCTGCGCCACCTCGGCGCGCGCCACGAAGGGCCCACCGTCGATGGTCATCTCGCAGAAGTTCTCGGCAATGACCCGGTTGGCGAGACCGGCGAACAGATACGCCCGCGCGACCCGCTCGTCCGTGTCGAATTCGTCGCCGAGGATCTCGCGGATGCGCTCGAGGCCGTTCTCGGCCACCCAGCGCGCTCGCGAGACGCCTTCCCAGACGCCGTCGGTGAACTCGCGCCGGATCACACCGGTACGGAACTCACCGGTGGTCGAGTAGCTGCCCGATCCGACCATCTCGTCGGTCGCGCGAGCCACGAGGAACGCGATTCCGTCGTACTCCTCGGAGAAGTCGCCGGACATGCCGACCACCAGAGGATCCACGCCGGTCCGCGTGTTGAGGTCTTCGTCGCGAATCTGGCCGGGGTTGTCGACATCGAAGATGTCGCACGCACCCGCGGCCAGCGCCACGACGACGGCCAGTCCAAGGCGGGAAATCTTGCTCACGATGCTCATGGTTCAGGACTCCCGCTGCGTCAGAAGTTCAGGGTCAGGGAGAACAGGAAGCTGCGCGCGGGCGGGAGGTTGTAGTACTCCACACGCCACAACACGTCGTCCTGCGATCCGCTGTCCACGGCCTCCGGATCGACGCCCGGATAGTCCGTGATCGTGAACAGGTTGCGGGCGCTCGCGCGAACCGTCGCGGACCGCACCGTACCCGGCAGCCACGACTCGGGCAGGCGGTAGCTCGCCGAGACCTGACGAAGCTTGAAGAAGCCCGCGGGCGAGGCCCACGTCGCGTAGCGAGGGTTGCTCGCGCAGCGCGCCTGCTGGAGCGCCGTCAGGTCGGCGATGTCGCCCGCGTCGATCTTGGCGCGGATCGCGTCGCACTCCGGCCACTGGTCACGGCGCACGTTCTGCCGCGCCGTGCCCGAAGCCAGCCAGTGACCCCACTGCGCTTCACCGAGTGCGTCGAACGTGAGGCGTCGGTTGATCACCATCCGCGTGTCGATCGACCAGTTGTCGGTCGGATAGACCGGCCCGAGCGCCTGATCCTCCAGCACGGGCGCGACGCCCTTTTCCTTGGCGTTCGTGGGATAGCGGCCGAAGATCACCGGAAGTGGCTGACCCTCGATGATCCACAGGTCCCACGTGGACCCGTTGGGGGCGATGCGCCCCGCGCCGCCCAGGCTCTCGACCAGCGAGTTGTTGGTCGAGTAGTTGGAACCTACGTCCCACTGGAAGTTCTGACGCCGGATCACCGACACGTTCAGACCGGCCTCGATGCCGTCCACCGAGATCGTGCCGACGTTGCGGAGCTGCGGCGCCACGAAACCCTTCGATGGAGGTTCCTGTACCGCGATCAGCGCGTCCTCGGTCTTCTGGTCGTAGTACGTGAACTCGAACGACACACGGCTGTCCCACGCCGTGCCCTCAAAGCCCAGCTCGAACTCGCGCGAGCGCTCGGGGCCCAGATCGGGGTTACCCAGGTTCGACGGCGTCACGCCCGGCCGGCCGTTGTCGCCGGCGATGGACGAGAACGTCCGGATGGCGTCGAACACGCCGGGCGCCTTACCCGACTCACCCCAGGCCGCACGCAGCTTCATGGTGTTCCACCAGCTCGGCCAGAAGCTGTGGTCGGAGACCATATAGGTCCCCTGGATCTTCGGATACGCCTCGAAGCCGAAGTCGTCACCGAAGGCCGAGTTGCCGTCGACCCGCAGGCCGAGCGTCACGAACGCCCGGTCCTTCCAACCCAGTCGCTCCTGGAAGAAGAAGCCGCCGGTGGTCTCGCGCAGTCGGCGCTCGCTGAACACCTCGGTCTGCGCCGCCGACGTGATGACCTTCGCACCCGGACCGGCGAAGTCCTCGCCGAAGCCGTTCAGCACGACGATGTCTTCGTCGAAGATCTGACCACCCCACGTGAAGCGCGAACTCACGTCCGCGGTGAGGTCCGTCTCCCAGTTGCCCGAGTAGTCGAGCGTGAAGTTGCGCACCCGTGCCCTGTCGTCCTCACGTGAACCCTCGAGATCGCGGAAGTACTGGAACGGGAGCTCCTCCTCGTAGTCGGCCTCCGACCAGTCCAGGCCCGCAGACAGGCGGTTGGTGATGCCCGGCGCCGGCGTCCAGATGGTCGTGACGCCGGTGGTGAAGTGGTCGGTGGTCTGGTGGAGCTGCATCTCCAGCGGCAGCGAGTCGTTGTTGTTCGGAGTGTATCCGCGGGGCCCGCGGAACAGGTTCAGCAGCAGCCCGTCGGCGTTGTTGCCGTCGGGAATGAACTGCACCGCGCGGTGCGCGTAGTTGTTGTTGAACTGGAACGTGAGGTCGTCCAGCGGCGAGAAGGTGAAGTTGCCGCGGATCGAATAGTCCTCGTTCCCCTGCGGCGCGATGATGCCCTCTTCACTGTTCCACTGACCCGACAGGAAGTAGGTCAGGTCGCCGCTGCCGCCTCGAACCGACGCGTTGTAGCGCTGAACATAGCCGTTACGCAGGAACGAGCCCGACTTCGGGCAGCCCGGCCGGTCGGTGCAGTCGAGCAGGCCGAGCCCGCGGCCCGGCCCCTCGGGGTCGATCTCGTCCAGCCGCGTGGGCCCGAGTTCGTGCCAGCCCTGCGTGACCTGCAGGGTCCAACGCGGGGCCCCGGCCGTACCCGACTTGGTGAAGATCTGGATCACGCCGCCCGACGCCTCGGTGCCGTAGAGCGTCGTCGCCGCCGCGCCCTTCACCACCTCGATGCGGTCGATGTCCATCGGGTTGATGTCGTTCAGCGGGCTCACGGCCTGCCGCGCTTCGTCGGCGTCGGCACCCGAGTTCCCGCCCGCGAAGGGGTCGCTGTTGATGCGGATCCCGTCGACGTAGACGAGCGGACGGTTGCCCTGCGAGACCGAGTTGTTCCCGCGGATGCGGATCGTCTGACCCGCGCCCACCATGCCCGTGGACTGCTGGACGATCGTGCCCTGAGCCCGGCCGGCCAGCACGTCACCCACGTCGAGCACCGGAAGGTTCTCGAACTTGGCCGACGTGATCTGCGCGATCGAGTTGCCGATCTCGCGGCGGCGGGCCTGCCCGGCCTCACCCGTGACGACCAGTCCCTCGACCTCGATCGCCTGCTGGTAG
>RFGQ01000453.1 GCA_003695865.1 Gemmatimonadota bacterium
CGAAGCGCAGGCTGCCGCCGATGCGGCGCCGGCGCCCGGAGCGGAAGCTGATGAAACGGTCCCGTGCGGCGAACAGCGAGATCGAGCCCGAGATGCGGCTCTCACGGATGGCCGGGTCGGTGTAGTCGAGCGTGAGATTGTTCAGGAAGCGTCCGAAGTCCCAGCGGAACCCCACGTTCTTGCCCTGCCCGAACAGGTTCGGCTGGTTGTAGCCGATGAAGCCCGACAGGCCCACGCCGCCGCCCACCGAGGTGCCGAAGTTCATCGAGCCGGTGGCCTTTTCCTGCACCTTGAACGTGATGTCGACGTCGCCGGTCTCGTTGGGCTGGATGTCGGGGATCGCGAGCGGCACCTCGAAGAAGCCGAGCGACGAGATGCTCTGATAGCTCTGCAGCACCCGGTCCTGGCTGAAGACATCGCCCGGCAGCACGAAGATGCGGTCGCGGATCACGCGGTCGTGCGTGTACTCGTTGCCTTCGATGTCGACGCGGTGCACGTAAGCCCGCTGGTTCTCCTGCACCTGCCAGGTGACGTCGACCAGGTACGGGTCGTCGTCGTTCTCGCGCGGGCGCCGGTCGACGATGGGGATCACGGCCGAGTAGAGGTATCCGGCGTTGCGGTATCGCTCGCCGGCGCGCTGAGTGGCCTCCATCATCTCGGGCTGATCGAACACCGGCAGCGAGTCCTCCCGGCCCCCGCCGAAGCCCAGCCCCGCCAGCAGGCCTCGGTCCTCGCGGCGGTAGTACGCCTCGAGCTCTTCGGTGGAGAACTCGCGGTTGCCCACGATGCGGAAATCGCCAACCCGATACTGGGGCCCCTCGTCCACGCGGATGACCAGCCGGGTCTTGCCCGTCTGCGGGTCGATGACGAGCGAGTCGCCGAGGATCTGAAAGTCGATGTAGCCGTTGCGCGCGTAGAGCGCGGGTAGGTTGACGGCCAGGTCCTGATCGAAACGCTCGCGGTCGTACTTGCCCTGCGACCACCACCAGAAGCCCTCGGGCTTCACGCCCATGGCGTCCTTGAGCTCGTCGTCGCTGAAGACCTCGTTGCCCTCGAACGACACGTCGGCCACGGTGATGCGGTTACCCTCGCTCACGTCGAGCCTGAGGATGACCTCCTTCTCGCGGCCGGGCAGCGGCTCGGTCTCGTATTCGATGCGCGCGAAGGGAATACCGCGGTCGGCGAGCTCCTCGCGGATGTAGCGCTGCGCGAACGCCAGACGCCCCGGCGAGAAGGGCCGGCCGGGCTTGAGGCCGGTGGTGTCCTGGACGTCGCGCTCGTCGAGGTGCTCGAGCCCACGGATCACCACGTTGCGCATCAGGTCGGCCTCGTCGACGCGCACCGTGAGCGTCACGCCCTCACCGACGAAGCCCTGCACCTCCATCTTGAGGTCCCGGAACTGTCCGGTGCGCCAAAGGTCCTTGGCGGCGCGCTGCAGGTCGAAGATCGTGTAGGCGTTTCCCGGATTCAGGCCGGCGGCGCCCAGGATCGTGAGTTCGGACTGGCGCACGTTCCCCACGACCCGGATGGAATCGATGACCACCGGTCCGGCGGCGATGGGCCCGCCCTCGACCTCCTGAGCGTGGGCAGAGGGAGCGGCGGCGGCCACCAGGGCCGCCGCCGCGATCCAGCCGAAGGTTCGGCGTCGAGGCGTCATCCGTCTCGCCCGCCTCACGTACGCTGCGGCGAGCC